>JAJQEE010000112.1 GCA_021201865.1 Tannerellaceae bacterium
GATTTTATCTACAACCTTTCTTCTATTGAAAATGAAAGAAAGAATATGAACGTCTAGTTGTTAATTTATTTATCATGAAACCACCTTCCTGATTTCTGGTCACTCTCAACAGAATATCGGGAAATAACATTAATTACAATGAAACATATTTTATGTATGCTTATGCTCTGCATTCCTTCTTTATCCTCTTTTGCAGAGCCTTTAAAAACTACAGGTGTTGACCTTTATTCGGCAGGGAATGAGATCCAGCCTGTTTCTCAACAAAGTAAAAAAATCACAGGAGTAGTAAATGATGAATTTGGTGATCCTTTGATTGGAGTTACAGTATTAGAAAAGGGTACTCAAAATGGTACCATTACAGATATGGATGGTAACTATACGCTGGAAATACAAAACAATGCCACATTAATATTTTCCTTTATTGGGTATGTCAAAAAAGAAATACCCGCAGGAAGCCAGTCTACTATAAATGTGGTGTTGGAAGAGGATGTTCAGCGCCTCGATGATGTGGTAGTAGTCGGATATGCCGTTGGAAATAAACGTTCTATTTCCGGTGCTGTAGAAAGAGTAAAGAAAGAGGATATGAATCAGGGGGTGATTACACAACCATTAGATGGATTGAAAGGGAAAGTAGCTGGTGTGGTCATCAGTAATGTCGGTGGAGATCCAACCGGTGATTTAAATATCCGGGTTCGTGGTACTACCTCTCTTTCCGGTGGTAATGATCCACTGGTGATTATCGATGGCGTTTTTGGGGATATGGCTATGTTAAATGCGATCTCCCCTTCGGATATTGAATCTATGACTATTCTGAAAGATGCCTCTGAAACAGCTCAGTATGGTAGCCGGGGAGCATCCGGAGTGATTGTTGTAACAACTGCCCGGGGTACTGCTGGCTTTGCACAGGTTGAATACAACGGGACTTTTGGTGTTAATACGGTTTATAAGACGCTGGATATGCTGAGTGCAGCAGAGTGGCGGGCTGGTGTTTCAGCTTTAGGTGTAAATGGAAATGATATGGGTGGGAATACAAACTGGTTTGATGAGATCACCCGGAATACAATCACCCATACACATAATTTATCGATCAGTAGCGGAAGTGAAATCTCAAACTTCAGAGCTTCCTTAGGGGTGATAGATCGTCCGGGATTGTTGATCAATTCAGGAACACGTAATTACACAGCTAAGATTGATGCCAGCCAGTATGCATTTGATAAAAAACTGAAATTAGATATCGGTATGTTCGGTTCCCGCCGTGAAGGAGACCATCAATATGATATTTATCGTACGTTTTATTCGGCAGCCTCCTATAATCCTACTTATCCTAACTACAAAAATGAAAATGGAGTCTGGGATGAGGATTTAACGGCCATAGAAGTATATAATCCATTAGGTATGATGGATGTAACCAACAAAAGGGTATCTTCTCACATAAATGCACATGCCAGCCTGAATTATGAAATTATAAAAGGATTAAATCTGTTAGGATTTGGTTCCTATACTTACTATTCATGGAACGACCGGTTATATATTCCCAATGATATCCAGCAGGGAGTTACTAACGGAAATGGACGGGCTTGTTTAATTAACCGGGAAAGAAGTGATCTGATGGGAAATCTTCAGTTGAATTTCAACCGGGATTTTGGTAAACATTCTATTAATGCACTTGCCTTACTGGAAGCCCAGAAACAATCTTATTTCGGATCCGAAAGTAATGCCCGTGGATTTGAAACCAATTATTTTACCTATAATAATATGAAGGCCGGAGCAAATGTGAAATGGGGAGATGTGACTTCTGAAGCGAAAGATTATAATATCCTTTCTTATATGGCCCGTATCAATTATATGTATGATGGTAAATATGTAGTAACAGGAAATGTTCGCCGGGATGGTTCTTCTAAACTGGGTTCCAACAATAAATGGGGCTTCTTCCCTTCTGCTTCTGCGGCATGGATTGTATCCAATGAATCCTTTATGCAGGAACTATCACAGATTAGTACCCTGAAGTTACGGGTAGGCTATGGGGTGACCGGAAACCAGGATTTAATAGATCCCTATCAGTCCTTACAACTTATGGAACCAAACGGAACTACATTAGTAGATGGATCACCTACTACCACTTTTGCCATTGCTTCTAACGCGAATCCGGATCTTCGTTGGGAGAAGAAATATACATTTGATGTAGGATTGGATTTGAACATGTTTGATGCCCGTCTACGACTGACCGCAGACTACTATGCTTCCCGGACTAAAGATATGCTATATAAATATAAAGTTCCTGTGCCTCCGTTTGTTTATACGGACATGTTGGCCAATCTGGGTGAAATGTCTAATAACGGAGTGGAATTAGCAGTAAGTGGGGATATTGTCCGTACAAAAGATTTCGGCTTCTCGATGGGGGTCAATCTGGCTTTCCAGAGAAATAAAGTCATTTCATTAAGCGGAACCTACATGGGTACGGAATTTACAACCAGTGAGTATGTAGCCCTCTCCCGGGTCAATGCATCCGGCCTGACACAATATTCTGATGTAACTTATCTGACCGAAGGACAACCAGTCGGGATATTTTATATTCCTAAGTTTGTAGGTTTTGTAGATACAGACGGAAAAAAATGTATGATTTAGCAGATTTGAACGGAGATGGTTCAGTGGATCTTTCAGATACCGGTGGAGACCGTTACATTGCAGGGCAGGCTATGCCAAAAACGTATTTAGGGGCCCATTTTAACTTCAGATATAAAAACTTTGATCTGACCACCCAGTTAAACGGAGCCTTTGGACATCATATTTATAATGGAACCAGTATGACATTTAATAATATGGCTTTGTTCCCCACTTATAATGTGATGCAGGGAGCGATAGAAAATAGTATTTATGATATAAAAATATCGGATTACTGGTTAGAAAAAGGAGATTACGTAAATATTGAATATATCACCTTAGGGTATAATTTACCGGTGAAAAAGTATAATATAAAATATCTGAAAGAATTACGTATTGCATTCTCTGTAAATAATGTGGCAACTATCACCGGATATTCAGGAATGACACCGATGATCAACTCTGTGAATGTGGCGTCGTCTTCTGCTGTATCCAATAGTACGATCGGACTGGATGACAAACTGATTTATCCGTTAAATCGTACCTATTCTTTCACGCTGGGTGTAAAATTCTAAATGTTAACTCAGACAGATCTGAATAAAGAATAAAAGAACTTTACTTCTATCTGTTATTAAATTATATATCTATATGAAAAAAATTATATTAGCCTCTATAGTGTTAGCTGGTTTTTTCTCCGGCTGTTCAGATTTTCTGGAAGAGAATCCTAAAAGTGGTATTCCTAAAGAAGATGCTTTTGAAAGTTCCACATTAGTCTATGTAAATACGGTTGCTACCATTTATTCCTCTTTCCAGAATTATCTCTATGGATCAACGGATAACATTCATTATTTACAGGAATTCAGTTCAGACTCCTGGATTCTGCCGGGACGTGGAGCGGACTGGGTAGATGGTGGAAAACATCAGGCTATGTTTCTCCATAGCTATGATGTGGGACATGGAACGGTTGCTACGACCTGGAACCAATTATATGAGGTGATAGGTAAATGTAATACTTCTATTGATGACCTGCAGGAATTTATTGATGCCGGAGGAGAAGATTTCCTGTTGGAATATCAATATGAAGTCCGTACGATCCGTGCTATTTTTTACTACTTCCTGGCGGATATATTTGGCCGGGTACCTTTAGTTACTTCTTCACAGACAACCATGTCAGAAGTTGCACAATCTTCCCGTAGTGAAGTCTACCAGTTTGCACTGGATGAACTGATTGAAGCCATCCCTTATCTTGCAAGTGCTAAATGCCAGAATTCCGGATTATATTACGGACGTATGACCAAAGCGGTTGGATATATGGCCATTGCTAAACTTGCTCTAAACAGTCCTGTTTTCACAAAAGATAACTGGACCGATGGTACCTTAGTGGGTGGAATAGATAAAGTGGCTCCCTGGGTAACAGAACAGGGAAAGAATATTCAGATCACATTAGATGGAACAACCCGCAATGCCTGGGAAACGGTCATTTACTGCCAGCAAAAAATTGCGGAAGAAGGCTACTCATTACAACCTAATTTCATAGATAACTTTACAAAAACAAATGATAGCTCAGTGGAGAATATCTGGACGCAACCCAGTGATGGGACTACTTATCTGGTAGAAAATTACAACCAAAAGCGGACACTGCATTCCCAGCACGCAGGTGCTTATAATGTAGAAGGATGGAACGGAGCCTGTTCAACTGTTGAACAGATGTTGGTGTTTGGTTATGGTACAGAAAATCAGGATCCACGTCTGGATATGACCTTCTTCCATGGAGAAATATCTGTTAACGGGCAAGTACTGCCTTCTGGATTAGGAGATGGTAAAAATTTGGTTTACAACCCTATGAGCGTAATAGTAAACTTTGAACCTACGGATGATGATTATACGATGAAAATGGCGGGTGCCCGTTTGGCTAAATATGAAATTGACAATACGACCTCTGATGACCTATATCATAATAATGATAAAGTCTACTGGCGTTATGCGGATGCTCTCCTGATGGCTGCCGAAGCGAAAATCCGGTTAGGGCAAAGTGGAGACATGGAAGTAAATATGGTGAGAGATCGTGTGGGAGCCTCTTCAAAATCCGGTGTAACACTAAAAGATATTCTGGATGAAAGAATGATGGAATTCTCTTACGAAGGAATGAGAAGACAGGATCAGGTTCGCTTTGGTACTTATGCTGAAGCAATTGCAGATAGATACGTAGGTGTTAAGCATGACCGTTCAGCAGGTGACTATCCGGACGATAAAACTGGTTATACTACTGTATTCCCTATACCACAGACCGTAATTCAGTTAAATACTAATTTAACTCAAAACGCCGGATATTAATCCTTTTTCCCTTTGCATAATCGCTATTACTTAATTTTATGATTATCTTTGGAATTGAATTTTCGGGCATTGATCATAGGATAGAGATCCTATGGTTTATGCCTGAAATATTCTGAGGAACACTAATGAAGTATTTTACGGATGTAGAATATAATTTTTTTATTAACTAATAATTTATGAGAACACTATCTTTTTTAGTATGTGGACTACTCCTTGGTATGCCCTCTTGGGGACAGGGGAAGTGGAAAGAGCTTCCGAATGGAGTAGAAATATCACTACCCACTAATGAGCCGAACCAGACCAAAACGGTTCGTATGCAGGTTTTAAACGATGACATTATTCAGGTGATTGCTGTCCCTGAAGATAGAATTCCGGACAAACAAAGTCTGATCCGTGTGGCTCCCCTGGAATCGCATGCCATCTGGTCTGCTATGCCGGAGGGAGATTCCCTGATCGTGGCTACTCAAAATGTAAGAGCGGCTGTCAGCCTGAAGACAGGAGAGGTTGCTTTCTATGATCAGAAAAATGGGGAGTTGCTGTTGAAAGAAAGTAATCAGGGGAAAAAGTTTACCCCTATGGAAATCGATGGCGAACAGGCATATTCAACTTACCAGAAGTTTGACTCCCCGGAAGATGAAGCTTTCTATGGGTTGGGACAACATCAATCAGATGAATATAACTACAAAGGAAAGAACGAAGAACTATTCCAGTATAATACAAAGATCTCCGTTCCTTTCGTCGTCTCCTCCAAAAACTATGGCGTGTTGTTTGACAACTATTCTTTCTCCCGTTTCGGTGATGAACGTCCGTATCAGAACCTGGATGTATTCAAACTATACGATAAAGATGGAAAAGAAGGAGGTCTGACGGCCCGCTATTACAAAGATGGCGGTAATGAACTGTTTGCCGAACGGACAGAAAGCCGTATCGATTACGAAACACTCTTTACTCATCACTGGATACCGGAAAGTTTCAATCCTGAAAATGAAACATTCGACCAATTCCCGGAAGGATACAGATTCCGTAATAGCTCTGCGACCTGGGAGGGTGAGATCGAAGCTACTGAATCCGGTATTCACCACTTCAAATTATATTACGGAGCTTATACCAAAGTCTATCTGGATAATAAACTGGTGGTGGAAGAGCGCTGGCGTCCGGCATGGAACCCGAACAGCGTGAAATTCACCGCAGATCTGGAAGCCGGAAAAAAAGTGCCTTTGCGTATTGAGTGGAAAGATGGAGGTGGTTCTTATATCGGTCTGAAGGTCTTAACCCCTCGTCCGGAGGAAGAGGTGCAAAAGTTGTCCATGTGGTCTGAAATGGGCAATGAAATCGATTATTATTTCGTTCGCGGAGATAATATGGATGACGTGATCTCCGGTTACCGCTATATCACAGGTAAAGCTCCGATCATGCCGGAGTGGGTCATGGGATTCTGGCAAAGCCGCGAAAGATATGTAACCCAGGATGAACTGGTAGGTGCACTGGCTGAACTCAGAAAGCGTAAAATGGGTGTGGATAACATTGTCCAGGACTGGTCTTACTGGGAAGTAGACAAATGGGGTAGTCATGAATTTGACAAAGAACGTTTCCCGGATCCGAAAGGAATGGTGGATGCCGTTCATGATATGAACGCCAAGATCATGATCTCCGTATGGCCTAAATTCTATCCGATGGTTGATAACTATAAAGATCTGGATGCTAATGGCTGGATCTATCGCCGTGCGATCGATGATGGAATTCTGGACTTTATTGGTGACGGATATCCGGCTACTTTCTATGATGCGTATGCCGCAGGTGCCCGTAAAATGTTCTGGGATCAGATGGATAAAAACCTGTATAGCCTGGGTATTGATGCCTGGTGGATGGATGCTTCTGAGCCAAACGTGAAGGACTGTGCACCTCATTCATATCAGAAATTATTGATTGGCCCAACCGCATTAGGTTCATCTACCCGTTTCTATAACACCTATTCTTTAGTAAATGCAAAAGCAATCTATCAGGGACAAAGAAGCAAAAACCCGAATGATCGTGTATTCCTGTTGACCCGTTCCGGATTTGCCGGTCTGCAACGTTACTCAACAGCCACATGGAGTGGTGATATCGGTACCCGTTGGGAAGAGATGAAAGCACAGATCTCTGCCGGTTTGAATTTTGCCGTTTCCGGTATTCCTTATTGGACCATGGACATCGGTGGATTCTGTGTGGAATCCCGTTATATGATGGCCCAAAGAGAATTTGATGAAAAGGGAATTGAAAATGATGACCTGAAAGAATGGAGGGAACTGAATGCACGCTGGTATCAGTTCGGTACATTTACTCCGCTCTATCGTGCACACGGACAATATCCAAGAAGAGAGATTTATAATATTGCTCCGGACGATCATCCTGCTTATAAAACGATCATGTACTATAACAGACTTCGTTATGATATGATGCCTTATATCTATTCGCTGGCAGGTAAAACCTATTTCGATGATTACACCATCATGCGTCCGTTAGTAATGGATTATAATAATGATGTAAATGTCAGAAATAATTCTACTCAGTATATGTTCGGGCCTTCTCTGATGGTTGCCCCGGTATATGAGTACCAGGCTACTGCAAGAGACGTTTATTTCCCGGCAGGTACAAACTGGTATGATTTCTATACCGGTAAGATCTATACTGGTGGTAAAAGTGAAAAGATTGATGCACCCTACGAACGGATGCCTATGTTCGTTCCGGAAGGTGGTATCCTGTTGTATGGTCCCGAGATCTATTATGTAGGTGAAAAGAAACCGACAGAGATCGATGTGTATGTCTATGCAGGTAAGGATGGTTCATTCTATCTGTATGAAGATGAAGGAACCAATTACAATTACGAAAAAGGCGCCTTCTCAAAAATTGATTTCAATTATAATGAAGCAGATAAAACATTGACTATCGGTGGCCGCGTAGGTTCTTATCCGGGTATGGTTGAAGACCGTACATTCAATATTATCTATGTACAGCCGAATGATCTTTCCGGTTGGGATGCCAGGAAAGCACAACCAAACCAAAGTGTAAAATATAATGGTAAAGAAGTAGTTGTAAAACTATAACAAACACCATTTTTTTCCTTACTGAAAGATAGGATGAATGCCGGGCGGAAATTTATTTTCTGTCCGGCATTTTGTTTTTAGCGTCAGAAAAAGGGATCAGGTTTACACTTATAAGATGATTTTCCTATATTTGTACAAACCTAAATAATATCATAGCATGAAAAACATTTCGAGAAGAACTGCAATTAAAACTGTAATGGCTGGTGGTGCAGCGATTGCAGCATCAGGAGTAAAAGCTTCTGTCCCGGATGTGGACTACGTTGTAAAGACCTCCGGCCCGTTGAAAGGAAATATCCGCCATTCCGTAAGTAAGTGGTGTTTCGGTGATATAGAACTGGACGAATTCTGTCAGATCTGTAAAAGAATAGGGATTGAATCCATCGAATTACTGGATCCGCACGAATGGCCGGTTGTGCAAAAACATGGATTGACTGTGGCCATGGCTCAGGGAGCAGGTCTGGGGATTGACAACGGATTTAATGATCCGAAGCTGCATGATGAACTGGTAGCCAGCTATGAGAAAGTCATTCCTATGGTAGCGGATGCCGGTTTGACCAATCTGATCTGTTTTTCCGGAAAAAGAAATGGACTGACCGATCTTCAGGGATGGGAAAACTGTGAGAAAGGTTTATCCCGTATCCTTCCGATCGCGGAAAAATATAATGTCGTATTGACAATGGAACTTCTGAACAGTATAGGCCATAAAGATTATCAATGTGACCATACTGTGTGGGGAGCTGAACTGTGCCGCCGTCTGGATTCTCCCAATTTTAAACTGTTGTATGATATCTATCACATGCAAATCATGGAAGGAAATATCATTGAGCATATTCGTAAATATCATCCATATTTCTCTCATATCCATACCGGAGGAAATCCGGGACGGAATGAGATAGATGAAACTCAGGAGATCTATTACCCTGCAGTCATGAAAGCAATTGTGGAGACCGGCTATAAAGGTTTCGTAGGGCAGGAATTCGTCCCCAAACAACCGGACAAAATTGCTTCCTTAGAAAAATGTATACGTATTTGTGACGTATAAAATTATTTACAGAAAAATATAAAAGTAAAATATATTTTCCTGTAGGGAAAAAAGAAATAGCCCAGGGCTGAGCGAAGCGATTCCCTGGGTTGGAGCCATGAGATAGCCGAACCTTGAAAAGGTTCCACAAATAGATAATTTATCCTATGCAACCCATTTCAGGGTTGAGGAGTATGGATATTCTACCCGGGGTGTCGCTACGCTCTACCCCGGGCTATTTCTTTATCCCCTTTGGGAATCTCCTACCTTTTGTTTTTATCTTATTTATTTTTTTGATTCTTATTCATTATTTTGTTCCGGACCATCTCTTTGAAATACTTCTCTAAAGAAATAAATATTACTACCTTTGCAGGCATTGAAAATTTAATATACAACGATGGAAATAGTAGTTAGTGGTATCAGACCTACCGGTAATTTACATTTGGGGAATTACTTCGGAGCCGTGAAGAGTTTTGTGGAGTTACAAAAAGAATATAACTGTTTTTTCTTTATTGCAGACTGGCATTCCCTGACCACACATTTACAACCTGAAAATATCCGTAGAAGTGTCAAAACCATTCTGGCAGAATATCTCGCCTGTGGGATTGATCCGGAAAAAGCGACCATCTATATACAGAGTGATGTGCGTGAAGTGGCGGAATTATATCTGTACCTGAATATGAATGCAGGGATCGGTGAGTTGATGCGTACCACCTCATTTAAAGAGAAGGCCCGTCAACAACTACGGATCAGTAATACGGATGCCAGTATAGAGAAAGAGATCTTCAATGAAAATAATAAGCACAGTGTAAATGCCGGATTATTGACCTATCCGACACTGATGTGTGCAGATATTATCATTCATAAAGCTGTAAAAGTTCCGGTAGGAAAAGACCAGGAACAGAATATGGAGATGGCCCGTCGTTTTGCCCGTCGTTTCAATGCTACTTATCATACGGAACTTTTCCCGGAGCCAGCCTCTTTCCACCTGTCAAATAAAGCTTTAAAGGTTCCCGGACTGGATGGATCCGGAAAGATGGGAAAAAGTGAAGGAAATGCGATCTATCTGATCGATGATGAAAAAACGATCCGTAAAAAAGTAATGAAAGCAGTGAGTGATGCAGGCCCGACTGAGCCTAACAGCGAAAAGCCGGAAGCCATTCAAAACCTTTTTACATTGATGGAGATTGTTTCTGCAAAAGACACCTACGACTTTTTCAATGATAAATATAACAACTGTGAGATCCGTTACGGAGATATGAAAAAACAGTTGGCGGAAGATATTAATCTGTTCTGTGCTCCTATCCGGGAGAAGATCAATGATATTCTGGCCGATGAAGTTTATTTAGATAAAGTAGCTCGTTTAGGAGCAGAAAAAGCCAGTGAAAGTGCAGCTAAAACATTAAAAGAGGTTCGGGAGATCATAGGTTTCCGCCCTTAAAAACGAATAATTTTTAAGTCCTGAAGGGACGGCATAGGTTAGCCTGGGACGCAAGTCCCAGGTACAGGGATATATAAATTGAGTGCTGAAAGTACGGTACAATTTCAACAAACCGAATGTTTATAAAATAGGGGTGTACTTACAGCACACCCTCGGGGGTCTTTATACCTGGGACTTGCGTCCCAGGCTAATTTATACCGTCCCTTCAGGACTTTAGGAATCAAAGATCTGCCTTAATCGTAATTCTTATTTCAAATCTCATCTCTCACCTTTCACCCCACTCAATTCATATCTGACAACGTAATCATTTAATAATGTTTGGTAAATAAACTGAAATTTTATGGCTGGCTAAATAAAACCATCTACATTGCGTCACGTAGAAACGTAGGATAATTACGAACGTATGAACGCATTTACTACGGAAGAATTTGAACGCAATTTCAAAGATCTTTATAAACCCTTATGCTTGTTTGCTCTTCGTTTTACCGGACGGATATATGATGCAGAGGATATCGTACAGCAGGTCTTTGTAGATGTTTGGGACAAAAAACGCCATCACTACGATCGAAAATCTCAAATCGTATTTATATCGTAGTGTCCGGAACCGCTCTCTCAATTTAGCCGTTAAGCCATCCGGAGAACTTCTTACGAATGAGTTTCCTGAAATTTGTGATATGTCAGAAGAAGAGCAAATAATCCATGCCGAACGGGATGCCTCTTTATGGAAGGCGATTGACCGGTTGCCACCAGAACGCAAGAAAATTTTTCTGTTGGCTAAACGGGATGGACTGAAGTATCAGGAAATTGCTGAGGAACTTCAATTATCTGTTAAAACGGTGGAGAACCAGATGAGTAAAGCGTTGAAATCTCTACGGGAAACAGCTATGCGTCTCTACTTTTTTTCTTTGGAATGGGATGATGATGAAAAAAATATGTATCTGATAGGGGTATTTGGAATTTTACTGTCTTACCAGTAGAGAACTATTTATTTAAAAAGATGCATATGAAGAAGTTTGTAGTATTTGCTTTGATGTTGATGAGTGGTGTAGTAGCTAAAGCGCAGTGGACATTTACCCCGGAAGCGGGACTGAATGTCACTAAGTATGAAGACAGCGAAACGGCAAAATTCGGACCACGGGTAGGAGTAGCGGTTGAATATCAACTTCCGCAATCGGATCTCTTTTCGATCAGAACGGGTCTTTACTTTCTGCAGCGTGGCAGGAATGATGAATATTACGGATATTATGGTAATTATTATAGTTCCGGTTATGGGAATGTATATTATGGGAACGGTTTTTATGGAGAGGGTGAGCCAAACCAAACCAGGTATTATCCCTATAGCTCGGAAACGAAGAAAAATTATTTACAATTACCGGTGATGGCAAATTTTAGCTGGAACATTTGTGATAAGGTAAGAATTACCGCAGGAGTAGGGCCTTACATTGCGTATGGAGTAGGAGGAAAATCCAGTACTACCATGTATGTCCATATTCCTGAGGGGAATGATTCTTACTTCACCTCTGTACAGAATCCATTTTCTAAGAGGGAGTTCAGGTCCACGGATGGAACAATTTATACTCGTTCCGGAGATAAACGATTCGACTGGGGCGTAACAGCTATGGCAGGAATAGAGATCAACCGGATCTCTGTGAATGTAGGATATGATATGGGATTAGCGAAGCAATATCCGGGATATGCTTATCAGGTGAGTCCCCAATATCATGCACTCAGTTTTAGTGTAGGATATTCATTCTGATTAATGAATTAAAACAATGGACAACAAACAGGAAGATATATTTGAAAAACGGATCCGCTTTCTTGCAAAGCATTATCAGGAAGATAAGCTGGACGAGAAAAAAGCCTGGGAGAAATTCTCTGCCCGGACGAAAGTGAAGCGCGTGATTCCTTTCAGAAGATACCTGATGGCAGTGGCATCGGTTGCTCTGATCCTGCTGGTTGTCCATCTCTGGTATGTATCAGAGAAATCTCCGGAATGGGTAGTGATCACTACCGGACCGGGAGAGATCAAAGAGATTTGTCTTGCAGACAGCAGCTATATTACGTTAGCTGAGAATTCTCAGGTTACATACGATGCTAAAATATATGGAAAGAGTGGACGGGCACTTGTGTTGGAAGGAAAAGCCTACATGGAGGCTGCGCGTGATGAAGCCCGTCCTTTTTCCGTACAAACGCATCTGGGAGTGGTGACCGTGTTGGGAACCAGCTTTCAGGTCAATGATAAAGGAACGTCCCTGGAAGTGGAAGTATATACCGGAAAAGTGCGTCTGGATATTCATGATTCGGAGAAAAATGAAATCCTGACAGCCGGTATGTCTGCCAGATATGGATTAGAAGACCCTGAAATCTACATTTTAACCGAAGAACATATGAATAGCCTGTCATGGAAAACCAAACAACTTCGTTTTGAAAATACGCCTGTTGAAATTGTCATCGCCGACCTGAGTGAGTATTATCATATGACGATCGTGAATAAAAAGGCGACTCCGGGAGTTTCCCTGACCGCTACTTTTAAAGAACAACCCTTGGAAGAGGTCCTGCTGATTATTAATCAAACGTTGGATATACGTCTGGAACCGCTTCCTAATAATTAACGGCAAACCATGTTACGCCTTCTTTTGATCATCGTAGGATTAGGGCTTCTACCGGGATCGGGATTACAGATCCATGTCCGGGGACAATTCTCTGCGCCTATCCCACCGGTTACCATAGACATGCATCACGTGGAACTGGCAGATATCCTCACAGAACTGGAAAAACAATCCGGTCTCTTCTTTTCCTATGAATCATCCCTTTTGAAAGACCTGCCTAAAGTGACGCTGACAGCAAAGGAAGAATCCTTTTCCTATTGTCTGAAAAGATTGTTTGCTTCGCTTCCCCTTACTTACCGGGTCACCGGACAGTATGTGATCCTGAAACCTCAGCCAAAAAGTTATACGATCAGTGGCTTCGTAAGAGATTCCGCTTCCTATGAGAGCCTGATCAGTGCGACTGTTGTGGACCGTCACTCCGGCAGGGGGACTACTACGAACAGTTATGGATTCTATAGTATTACCCTTCCGGCCGGACCGGTTTCCCTCTATTCCTCCTATGTCGGATTCGGAAGCAAAGAAATATCCTTTGAACTGACCGGGGACACCTTAGTGGATCTTCCGCTGAGTGCAGCCGGAATGATACAGGAAATTGTGATCCGGGGCACAGATCCGCATTCGGAAGTTTTAAACAGCCAGATGGGAAATATTCAATTATCTGCTAACCAGATACGGCATGTTCCCGTGGTGTTCGGAGAACCGGACCTGATCAAAACACTACAGCTTACCCCCGGTATCGCTTCCGGTATGGAAGGCCTGACAGGCATGTATGTAAGGGGAGGAGGTGGAGATGAGAATCTCTTCTTACTGGACGGCATTCCCGTATATAATGTAAATCATCTCGGAGGACTGTTTTCCACATTCAATCCGGATATGGTGAAGAATGTGGATTTTTATAAGGGAAGCTTTCCGGCCAGATACGGCGGAAGGCTTTCTTCCGTTATAGATGTTCGTCTGAAAGATGGGGATATGCAAAACTATCACGGTAGTTTTACGATCGGACTTTTAGCGGCCAGAGCTAATATAGAAGGACCCATCGTCAAAGATAAAACCTCTTTCAATGTTGCTTTCCGGCGGACCTGGTATGACGCCTTTACCACTCCCATATTTGCCATCAAAAACAGGAACAACCAATATGGCTTTTTTGCCGGTTATTCATTCTATGACCTGAATGCGAAGATCAACCATATCTTTACTCCTAAAAGCCGTTTATATGCTAATTTCTATATGGGACAGGACCGGTTACGGTATGAAGAATATGAATGGATGAATCACTACCCCATCGGTGAGAAATTTAGCTGGCGCTGGGGAAACCTGGTGACCTCCCTGAACTGGAACTATATCTTCAGTAATAAACTTTTCAGTAACCTCAATATCGCCTATTCCAGATATAAACTGAAAGTCCGGGGAGAGGAAAACAGGCTCAAAGTAATAAAAGGGGAGACAGATGATTTCCAGCTCAACCAGTTTACGAACCGGCATTCCTCAGGGATAGAAGATATGGGTTATATATATAATCTGGATTATAGTCCTGTTCCGGAACATCATATTAAAGGAGGGGTACAATACCTGTACCATACCTATCACCCGGAGAAGAAGACCTATAATGTTTCTTCTTTTGGAAATGGATGGAGGGATCAGACTATTCTGTATCGTATCGACCAGGATCCGGTACTCCATGCCCACGAGTGGGCTGTTTTTGCGGAGGACGAATGGACCCTGGGCGAACGTTGGAAAATAAATGTGGGCGCCCGGCTGAGCAACTATCACGTTCAAAAGGAAGACTATCTCTCTTTTCAGCCCCGTCTCTCCATGCGGTATCTGATCCGTCCGGGTCTTTCCGTAAAGGCCGGATATACGAAGATGAGCCAGTATGTACATCAGCTATCCAATACCTATGCGAATCTGCCTTCCGATATCTGGGTGCCGGTGACGGCGGAAGTAAAACCGATGGAATCCCATCAATATACCGCCGGTCTTTATTACAATTACAGGAAGACCTATGATGTGTCTTTGGAAGGGTATTATAAAAAAATGAATCATGTAATTGAATACCAGGATAATGCTTCCCTGTTCCCAAAATATACGCAGTGGGATGAAAAAATCTCCATGGGAACCGGGCGGTCCTATGGAGTGGAACTCATGGTCAAAAGGGGAGAAGGACATACCACCGGATGGGTAGCTTACACCCTGGCCTGGTCTGACCGGATTTTCAGGGACGGAACGGTCAATGAAGGCATCCGGTTCCCATCCAAATTTGATAACCGGCATAAATTCAATGCCACGGTTATCCATAAAATAAATGACCGGATAGATATCAGTGCCTCCTGGATATTTGCTACCGGTAACCGTGTCACGATCCCGGTCGATTATTATCTTTCCCCGGATTTTGATCCCCCCATCTCCACCGGCAGACCGGTGTACGGAACAGAATATTTTGATGGCGGAGGGATCTCCCAGTATTATATCACCAACGGATATGAAACCATCCTGAGACGAAATGCATTTAAGTTAGCGAATTATCACCATCTGGATCTGAGCCTGAATATCTACCGTCCCCGGAAGAACGGAAATATGGGCATCTGGAATATCAGTTTGTATAACGTATATAGCCGGAAAAATCCGTTTTGTATCGATAATATTAGTAGTATTGTACCCGGAGAATTAAAAGTAAGCCAGAAAGGTTTTATTCCAATCATTCCTTCTTTCTCCTATACTTATAAATTCTGATTCGATGAAGAAGTTTCTGTTCTACATATTCTCTCTCTTTTTGATCTGCTGTTATGGGTCCTGTACCTACGACAGTATCATAAAAATTGACCAGGTCAGCCCGAAAGGAGTGCTGAATGCGATCCTGCATTCGGACACCATTCTGATGATCAGTGTTTCCCAGACCGGAAGTGGGGTCGACACAGAGGTTGGTTTCTGGACAGAAGATTATATGGATCACTATTTCATTAACCATGCGGAGGCAGACGTCTTTGTCAATGGACAATATGCCGGCCGGATGGAAAGGGGAAATGAAAAAGGTATATATGTGCTGGCTGATTATGTCCCGGAGGAAAATGATCTGGTGAGTCTGGAAGTGGAAACACCCTATGGTTTATTATCAGGCGAAGTCCGGATTCCGGCTCTGACCCCTATCCTCAGCGTGGATACACAACGGGTGGTAAATTCGCTTTCGGAGAGTGGTTTTTTGATCTTTCCATCGATTTGGAAATAGAGAAAAAAGGGTGTTACCACCTATTACATGCTTGCGATTCAGGGATTTGCAGAATACAGGAAAGAAGATGAGGTACTCATACGGCCTTTTGCTCCAACCATAACCCACGACGGAGTGCTGTTTTATGAATATGAATGGATTGGGAAGGGAGGAAATTATGTAAATGAATATTATGGGGGATATGGAAATGTTCCTTCTCATCCCTCCTATGTGTTAACCTATCTTTTTACCAATCAAACATGGACACAGCCGGAACCGGTTCAGTTCATCCTGAAAAATTGTTACCCATCCTACACCGGAGAAGATTATTCCTATCTTTCCCGGTATACTTTTCAGTTATCTACCGTTTCCGAATCTTACTACCTCTATATGAAGTCCAAAGTTTTGCAGGCTGAACAGGATGATTTTCTGGGAGAAGCCGGTCTCCGGGAACCGATCCCAACCTATTCAAATGTTAAAGGCGGATATGGCCTGGTCGGAGGCAAACAAACCGATACGTACGACCTGATCCTGACAGAGGGTGACCGGCCACCTTCCTATAATCCGTTTGATGACCGGAGGGAGGAAGAAGAACCCGAAGACTTGTAAAATGGGGAGAGATCACATGCTGTATCATCCATCTTTTTTATATCGGTGAGGAAGATGCAGTTTGCTTTATTAAAGTAGAAATTTAACTATTTGCGGTGTATGAAAAAGAAGAGAGTGTTTGTTACAGGAGGAGCCAAAGGAATCGGCCGGGCGATTGTCCGGAAGTTTTATGAAGCGGGCTATCGGGTAGCGTTTTGTGATGCGGACCGGAAAGCAGGAGAAGAACTCGTTTATTCATCCGGTACGGATCTCCTTTTCTTTCCGTTGGATGTAAAGAATGAACAGGCGTTGTCTGCTGTGCTGGCAGAACTATTTGAGCAGTGGGGAGACCTCGATATCCTGGTCAATAATGTAGGGATCGGGAATTTTACTCCCTTAACCGAAACAACCGTTCAACAGTTTGATGAAATTTTGGCTACTAATCTACGTCCGGTATTTATTACCTCCAGAGCCCTGGCTATTCGGAGAAATACGCCGGAAGGAAAAAACAATATGGACGGATCGTAAACATCGCTTCCACCCGTTACCTGCAAAGTGAACCTGCTTCCGAAGGCTATGCAGCCTCCAAAGGAGGGATTGTTTCCCTTACGCATGCTCTGGCGATGTCATTATCAGACTACAACATAACCGTTAATTGTATCAGTCCCGGATGGATACAAAATGAAAACTATGACCAATTGAAACCTGCTGATCACCTGCAACACCCTTCCGGAAGGGTCGGGCATCCGGAAGATATAGCCAATGCCTGTTTCTTTTTATGTGCGCCGGAAAATGATTTTATCAACGGACAAAATCTGGTGATAGATGGAGGAATGACCCGGAAAATGATCTACGAAGAATAAATCTTTTATCCGGATGCAACTTTCAGGAATCCGTTTTCATCTTTCCTGATAGAGAGTATTCTTAACCTATGGAGGAACATCTGTTAATCATTGGATGTAAACGTGCTGAGTCGTGGGCCCGTAAAAAATTATACGAGCGGTACGCCCCTGTGATGCTAAGTGTATGCATGCGTTATGTCCATGACCGGGAAACGGCCCGGGATCTGTTGCAGGATGGCTTTATTAAAGTCTTTACCAAAGTGGATACCTATACCGGGCAGGGTTCCTTTGAAGGATGGATCCGCCGGATCTTTGTCACCACAGCTTTGGAATACCTCCGGGCAAAGGATGCTGTCAGGATGAGTGTGAGTCTGGAGGACTATCAGGAAACAGATGGAAACTGGAATGTAAATGTACTGGATAAGTTGTCGGCCGATGAACTGATGGAGTGTATCGGCCGGTTACCCAAAGGTTACCGGACAGTCTTCAATCTCTTCGCCATCGAAGGATATTCTCATCAGGAGATCGCTGACATGCTGGGTATCAATGTCGTAACTTCCCGTACCCAGTTTATACGGGCACGCAATCTGCTGCAAAAAAGTGTACAATCTTTATTAGAACAGGAATATGCAAGAGGAAAATAAACAGATAGATCCGCTTGACGAATTTAGTCTTCTGATCCGCGAAAAAATGAGTGGACACAGACTGGCCGTTCCTGCTGAAGATTGGGAAGCACTGGACGCGAAACTGCATAAAAGGAAACGTTTGAATAATGCCTGGCTGGGAATGGCCGGCGTGGTTGCCGCTATAGGACTACTATTTCTCCTGATCCCTGTTCCCGGAGCCGGTCCATTGCAGGAACCCGGGATCGCAGAGCAGGTAAAAGAGGAACGGCATTGGCAGCAAGAAGAGGAGGTTCGCCAGGAACCTCATGCCATACCAATGAAAGAACTCCGGTCGGTGGTAACAAAGAAAGTGAAGAAAGTTTCCGTGGAAACAGAAAATACTTCCAAAGAAAACCAGATGGAGGAAATATATGATGCAGAGGTAATAAATGTTCTACCAACAGTACCACAAACGGAAGAAGAGTTCACAGAAAAGGATCCGGAAAAAGAGGTTTCCGGTAAACAGGAAAATAAGCAGGATTTCTATCGATCTCTGAAACCGGAACCAGCCAGCCGGAAAAAGAAGAATTTTCATTCCGGCTGGCAGGCCGGGGTGGTGATAGGCTCCGGTGGTAGGCTCAATTTTTCCTCAGGGGGGGGGACCTGATGCTGGGCTCTGATACGGATCCGGGGCTGACAGATCCGGGGCCGGATGGAAATGAAGGACCAGACCCGGATCCCGGAAAACCGGACCCGGAAGAACCGGAAACCCGGGGTGCACCCATCACAAAACCGGGAGGAAGTGCAATAGAAACAGGTGATAATTATATTACCGATACCCGGTATTCAGTGCCGGTTACGGTTGGATTTACATTCCGGAAAGAATGGAATCAATATATAGGAATAGAGAGTGGACTGCTCTACACCTATCTCTCTACCAGCTATACCCGCAGGGGAAGCCGGCAGGCGGATGCCAAAGCCCATATGCATTATCTGGGTATACCGTTAAATGTGGTATGGACCGCCTGGCAGAATCCAAACTGGAATCTCTATTTTTCGGCAGGAGGCATGGCAGAAAAAGGGTTCCGGATGTACTACAAAGAGGTGGAATATGGGAAAAACTCCGGTAATATAACAGAAATAAAGGGGAGTATACACGGACTTCAGTGGTCTGTTAATTTCTCTCCCGGATTGACCTATCGTATCACGAAGGAATGGGGAATATATGTAGAGCCGCGGATCTCTTACTATTTCGATAATAACCAGCCCGAAAGTATACGAACAGACAAACCGCTGGTTGTAGGTATCGGAGGGGGTGTGAGATATCATTTTTAGTCAATACTTAAAGAAATGAGAGATGAAAAAACTATTCTTTACATGGATGATAGCCGGAGCAGCTGTTTTATTTTCCGGTTGCAGTGATTCGGTGATTATCCAAACGGTTACCCATACAGTAAATAAACCTGTTTATCTGTCTGCAGAAGAATTCCGTAACTCGGTAAGAGTGACAGAGGAACCCAAAGAGATCAGGCAACAGGGGAAACTCTGTTTTTACAAAGATTACCTGTATATCTCCGAACCGGAAGTGGGGATCCATATTATAGATAACCGGGATCCGTCCCATCCGGAACCGGTAGGGTTTATTGAATTATTGGGAAACGTGGATCTGGCCATAAAGAATGATAAACTATATGCCGACTCCTATATTGACCTGGTCTGGTTTGACATTACCTATCCGGCTAAACCGGAGCTGGCCGGCCGTCTGGAAAATGTATTTTTAGCCGCTTTCCCGGAAACAGGAAATTGGTTTGACTATGATGTGGATATCGATGAAGTATATGCAGGAAAGATAGACCGGATTATCATCGGTTGGGAAACTGAAGAGGTAACCTATCAGGTGGAATATAGAAAATCGGATGGAGATCTCGTGATGGATGCAGGTGCGGGAGGTGCTAATCCGGGTAGTGGTATAAATGGGTCGATGTCCCGTTTCGGACTGTATCAGGATTATATGTATGTCATTCTGAATAATCAGATCGGTATCTTTCATATAGGGGGAGAAAAGCCAGTCAAAGTAGGTTCGAATGAATATGTAGGCCGGGAAATGGAAACGATTTTTCCCTATAAAGACTGTCTGTTTATCGGAACTCCCGGTGGATTGATTATCTATTCCGCGGCTAATCCGGAACTACTGGAATACCAGTCTTCCATCGGGCATGTCTATGGATGTGACCCGGTAGTGGTTGAAAATGACCTGGCCTATGTGACCGTACGTTCCGGGAACCTCTGTGGGCAGAATGTGGATGAACTGATCGTTTTTGATGTAAGTAATGTCAAATATCCTAAACGGCTGGTGACTTACACGATGAAAAATCCCAAAGGGCTGGGAATTGATAAGGGCATCCTTTTCCTATGTGATGACGGACTGAAAATCTTTAAAGCAGATGATCCCCAGACATTAGTGAGTAATTTAATCGTTCACTATGCCGGGATGGATGGCTATGATGTGATACCTTATCAGGATGTACTGATCATGATTGCAGATGATGGGTTGTATCAATATGACTATTCCGATCGGGATAATATCCATCTGCTAAGTAAACTATCTACCAGGTAAAAAAAGAAAAAAAGAAACAGCAAATAATGTTGTTTTTTTGTATGGTCAACCTTTTTCCGGCTTGCCTTATCTGAAAGGTGAGCCGGATTTTTCTCCCTATAAATTTATTTTTAGGTATTCATCTATTCATATTTTTCGCAAACGGCTGTATTACAATGAATAAACTATGCACCCCTTCACGTTTCAGGTATTCATATGTATGCACCCCTGCCGGTCAGGTATTCATTCGGACAGAATAAACAGACAGGCTCCGTAGGATAAGTATTTGTTTACTAATTACCCATCATTCATTACCCGCCTATATCTTTTTGCCAGTCCGCATACAAACTATTACTACCCTCTACAGGGTAGCGCTGGTAAGATAGTATCTATTCATCAAAAAGTAGGCACCTACGAACGCCAGGGTGTAGAGGGTAGTAATAGTTTGTAGGTACCGTCTTTCCCTTTCCCGCTTGGTCTTTATCAAAAGATCAATTGATTATCCATTATTTTCCCTGCGGAATGAATACTTTATCCCAGGGTATTCATAAATATGAATACCTGAAACGTGAAGGGGTGCATAGTTTATTCATTGTAATACAGCCGTTTGCGAAAAATATGAATAGATGAATACCTGAAAATAAATTGCAGGAGGAGGAAAAAGAAAAATTAATAGGCGGATATCCGGAATCCTTTACCCTGGTAGAAGACCGGGTACATCAGATATTGGCGTTCCCATCTTCCCCGCAACGGATTAAACTCATGTTGTAGTCCACCCCTACCCCCACTTTATCACTGATCTTGAATTCCATAGAACCTCCTACACTGGTGTGGTAATGGTAGGGATTTAAATAGAGATGCAGATTCTCTTTCCCTTTATTATCATAGGCGGCATATTGGCCCCACATATTTATTTTTAACCAGTCTGTAGCCTGATAGCTGGTACTTCCTCCGACTCCCCCCACGAATCCGGGACTGGGATCGAACGGAGTCGCATAGCGTGCTGCAAAAGCAGATCCTCTGAATGTCCACTTCTCATCGCTCCACGATAACATAGGAGTTACACTTGTCAGACTCCCCGAACCGGGCCAGGTCATTTGAGTACCATTCATTAAAAAAGTTACCTGGTCATTCAGGGATTTGAAATAGGTTTCATCAAAGTCCAGTGCCATCGGAGATACATTCATCAGCATCGGAGTAAAGACATTAAAGAAAGGACGATAGGCTGTCGATAGAATCTGCATATCCATGGGACGTTCATCCAGATACATACTTAACTCCGGATTGTAATCAGGCATTTTCATATCTAATTTCACAGTGGAAGCCGGCGTATATGTTTTATAAGATAATTCGGGAATATGCAGTTCATAGGTCATGTATTTCGGGATCACAACCAATTTCCCTTCCTGGTTTAGCTGGAAAACCAAATCACTCTGAGCAAGCCCATAGAGAGCTCCCAGGGTCAGCAGTAAAGTTAAATAAATGGGCCTCATGACTATCCTGTATTATAGAAGGGCAAGATACCAATTTCCGGGGAAAATGAAAAGGAGAAATTCATTTTTATTCATGTCCGGATATGCGTTTTTTTGATGATTTGTTCCGGATTAACCTTTTCTCTATCCATTATCCGTATAAGAGTTTTCCTGATGAACCTGTGAACTGTTTCCTGTTATTAACAACCAGATGTTCATAACAGAAAACAGTTCTTCTTTCTTCCGTGTAAACCTGAGACTTAGTCTGTTTATAAACCTGTTCATAATCCGGTTAAAAACACTTATCGTTCATTGAAAAAGTTCCAGATTGTAAGCCCATAGGGCTTGCATGTGAAGGGTGATTGGCAAAGGGTGGTCTTTGTCTCTTAAGTCCTGAAAGGACGTCATATAATAGCCTGGGACGCAAGTCTCAGGTCAGGTATCAGCAGTCAATGGAGTGCTGAAAGTACGACACTGCATATACCAACCTATTGTTTTCATCAGATGGGGTGTACATACAGCACACCCCGGGTGGGGATTTCCCTACCTGGGACTTGCGTCCCAGGCTAATATATGCCGTCCCTGCGGGACTTAAGGGATCAACGCTGGCAAATCCGGAGCATGAGAGATTGAAAAAAGGCATCTCTTATATCTGCTTTCCGCTTTCAGAGAAGGGATCTTCTTCGACTAAAGTCTTAACTAATTTCTACTGACAGATCCACTTTGGAATCCGGCAATTTTTCATATATCCCCCAGAAGTAAATATGGGTGATCACGTTCCATCCGTTTAATGAATTCTCTAAACGGAGCAAAAGTGTCTGCTTACCTTTCTCTATCTGAATAGATTGTTCTGAAAAAAGATAAGCGGTGCTGGGTACTCTGTATTGTCCTATCAACAAAGTGTACTTCTGCCAATCAATAACCGGAATCTGATCCTTCTTGGTGATTTCCAGAAGCTCTTTTTCGTTGTTAATTACATATAGAGATACATCCTCTTTTTCGTCAAAAATAAAGATATCATTTCCGGAATTGATATAGTTCACCGGGAAGAAATCCTGAATGTTTTGTGATACATCTAACGGATAAAGAGTCGTGATATCATTACTGTCACAAGACTGACAGACAAGAGTTATTAAAATAATACTTCTAAAAAAGAACTGATGAATAGACATGACGTAGGTTTTGTAATGAATTTTATTAAATAAAAATAATAGTTCCAGGGACCTCTTAATCTATAACAGTGACTCCTAACAGGCGGACTAAGCCAATGGCCTGGAAAGAAGTAACCCTGCATCCTTTTAATTCTGTTCCACTGACCCTTATCCCTTCTATTTGACAGGTGGTCAGATCCATTCCTTTTAAGGGTGTCTGATAGAGTTCTGCTTCCCGGAGATTGCATTTTTCAAATTGGGTATCTTCCAGTTTACACTCGTCTATGGCGCTTCCTTTTAGATGGCTGTTCTGCCAGGATACATGGTAGAAACGGGAAGTAGAATAAATAGAGTATATAGCCTGTACCTGGGAGAAAAGGAACTGATTGAAATGGCTTCCTGTAAAATTAGTTCCCATCAGCTTGCAGTTAACAAATTCCACACGGGAAAAATGACATTCCGTCAGGATCATATTCGACAGGTCGCAATTCCGGAAAATGACATCGCAGAACCGCGCATGGGTGAAACTACATTGCACAAAGGTGCAGTTTTCAAAGCAGCAGGAGGAAAAAGAGAGTTTGGGTTTCCGGATCTCTTCTATCATCTGATGGGAGAAAAGGAGTTCTTCCATTTCTTCTGTGCTTGCTGCGATCAACCGGGCTGCGTCCTCTGTTGGCTGAAGATGCCGGGATAAGTGGGGAGGTCCAATTTTCATATTTGTACTTGTCAATCGTATAGCTAACAAATATAGGAAATCCCTCCTTAATACCTACATACAAAATTGTCTGAAAAGTAGTACCTGTTGGGAATGCTGCTTCAAAAACAGGTACTACTTTTCAGACAGTCTGTAGAAAGACCGGAACCTTTTTACAACGGTCTGATCTCCATGGCACATCCTCCGTCTGATGCCAGTTCAATCTTTATTTTATCTCCGGCAGACAGGGTAAGGGTCTCTTTGAGCAGATGATTCGGATTTCTGTCCACGTCGGGTGCATCTTTATATATAGTAACTGCATATTTCCCTTTATCTAAGAAAGTAAGCGGGATTTCAATGGTGCGGGCTTTGCTGTTATTGATCGTACCTACATACCATTCATTATCCTTTTTACGGGCGATGGTTACATATTCATTCACTTCCGCACAGGGAACGACTGTCCGGTCCCATGTCACAGGAACAGCCTGTAGAAACTCAAATCCGGGTTGTCCTTCGTAAGAGGGGGGGGAGTATCGCAGATCATTCCTAAGTAACTTTCCAACACGACATACATGGCTAACATGTGGCAGCGGGTACTGGTGACTAACGGATTGCTCTGCTGGACTTTGAACTGCTCTTTGGGAACGGCCCGGAAACCTCCTAAATGATAATCTGCTGCTCCGGCTAACAAACGGGTAAACGGGATAGAGATATCGTGATCAGCTACCGTCACCATGCCTCCTTTGAAGTTCTCATAATTGAGTGTTCCTTCCCGGGTAAATTCATTCGGATAGGTGCGATGCAGACCGCTGGGTTTGCAGGAGCCGTGAAACTGAACGAATAATTTGTGCCTGGCTGCTTTCGCCAGCATCTCTTCCTGGATCCGGATCATTTCCTGATCATCGCGATCCATAAAGTCGATCATCATTCCTACCACACCCCATTTCTCGAACTGGGCGAACGCTTCGTCTATTTTCTCATACAGGGGGATCCAGTTTACCCATAAATGAATATCAATCCCCTGGCTTCTCGCATAGTCACAGATCTCCTGCATATCCAGACTACCGACTACTTTCATAATATCTGCATTCGGACCGGGGAAACCAAACCAGGAGCCATCATCCCAGTACCAGGGTTGTTCTGCATATCCGTAGACAGAGTGGAAGTCCAGACCATTGCGGGCCGCAAAATCAATGTAATATTTGTTGGTTTCGAAATTATTCCCTCCTAAGAAGGTGGTATCCGGTACCACATTGCCGTTCCACCAGGTAAAAGTGGTCTTACCGGGTTTGATCCAGGAAGTGTCTTCAATTTTACAGGGTTCATTCAGGTTGGTAAGGATATCCGACTCGATCAGGGCACCTACCCGGTCACTGATCATCAGTACACGCCAGGGAGATTGATGGGGCAGGTCTGCCACTACCTTGATCTGTTCATTCTGCAGATTCGGGGATAGCTTGCCGGTCAGTTGCCCGGCCTCTTTCCACAGATACATCCCGGCATAATCCCGTACGGCTGCTTCCGTAATGGACATAAACACCTGATTGGGAAATTCAAACAGCACAGGCATATCCATCAGGTTCTTTTCTTTCAGTTCACTGAATGGGGCATGTGTGTAAGTGGCTTCGTGAGAAGTCTGGTAAGAGGGCAGGAACATGGTCAGGGCTTTCGGATCTCCTTTCAGATGAAAAGTGGTATGTTCATCATACATGACATAGGAATCCCATCCTTTCTGTTCGGGAAATTCATACCGGAAAGCCACTCCGTCATTGAAAGCACGTACCACCAGGTTGATTTTCCGGAACGGTGCGAGGGTCTCTTTTAAAGGAATAATTACCTCTTTACTTACACTATGTACAGTTTTGGATTTCCCCACGATCAGTTCATAGGTCTCTTCTTTCGTACTGTAAACAGGCTTATTGATTTTCAGTTGCTTTCCGAAAGTGCCGTTGTCAAACGTAATACTTAACGGAGAGTTCCCGATCAGCTCCTGGTTTTTGTAAGTAACCTGATAGGAAGGAAGTTCTCCTTCCATGGAGACGGTAAAGCGGATCCGGCCATCCGGAGAGGCTACCTGTACGCTCGGAAGAGCGTACAGGGTTTGAGTAAGTATCAGAATAAGTCCGAGAATAAAATAATGTTTTCTTTTCATATGGATCATACTTTCTTTTTATTGTACATAATCAGGATTCTGTTCCAGGTTCGGATTGGAATCGACCGTCTTCTGTGGAATAGGGAACACACTCCGGTGATCTCCGTTCGGTTTGTGGGACAGCCATTCGGCCTTCGTGAAATGTCCGAAGCGGATCATATCCCGGCGGCGGAACATTTCGCCTACAAACTCCCATCCTAATTCGTCATACATCCGTCCGTATTGTTCCGGAAACTGTTTTCCCTGCGGAGTCAGCACATAGTTTTCTACCGTGCCATATACATACCGGGAAGGCTCCTTTAGCTGGCTGCCTGTCACACGCGCTTTTTCCGGATGGTCCCGGAACGCACGCTGCCGGACAAAGGTAACTAATTCCGCCGCACCATCCGCATCTCCGGTACGGAGGAGACATTCGGCTTTCATCATATAGACCTGTGCCAGCCGGAACACCACAAAATCGTTATTCATAAAGGTCCGGGAACCCACTTCAATTTCATATTTTACCATCCGGTATCCGTCTGCTTCTCCGGTAAATATACCATCCGGCATACTGTTCACAAAGACTAACGGTTCCCCCATCATATCATAGAATCCGGTTAGTATGGAACCGTCTGCTCCATATTGTTGTCCTTTCAGCCAGGTCACATCTAAGCGTTCATCCTCTTCCTCATAGGTGTCGATAAATTGGGAAACAGCTTTGTAGGAACCGGGTCCCCAGGGACCGTCCTGTAACTGGTAGGTATCCTGGTTCGCCGCATGCAGACAGGCTTTATAAATCTCAAATCCCGGAGCATAGACATGATCAAAAGGAATGACAAAAATATTTTCCAGCGATCCTTCGTTATAGACTTTGAACGGATCCAGATAATGGTTGTCCAACTGGTACTGGTTGCTGTTGATAATGTCATTGCACTGAGCGATACAAGCCTCCCATTGTGGAGTGCCGGTATACACTTCCGCATTCAGGTACACATTCGCCAGTAAGGCTTTGGCAGCCCATTTGGTGAACCGGCCATAGTTGGCCGTACTCTTCACTTCCGGCAGGTCATTCATGCATTCCAGTAACTCTTTTACCACGAAATCATAGACCTCTTTCCGGCTTGTTTTGTCCGGGAATTCATCGGTGGGTTCTGTCACTAAAGGTACATCCCCGTAATTATCCAAGGCATTCCAGTAGTAGTAGGCACGCAGGGCACGGGTCTCGGCCAGCATACTTTCTTTGTTTTCAGACGGGCTGAAAGGGAAATCTTCTTCCGACAGTAAGTGGATGGCACGGTTGGCAAGCAATATGCCGGTATAGGTGGTTGCCCAGTGGTCGATCACATGCGTTTGTTCCGCATTCCAGGTGTGCAGGTGCATCCGGCGGAATACGCCTCCGTCATCCCATCCGGCCGCATTGGCCGGTTGTACCATTTCATCGGCACAGATCTCCTGTATGTAATAGGTATAAAATCCTATATAATACCGCAGGTCCGCATAGACCGAAGCAATCAGTCTCGAGGCATCTCCCGGACTATATTCGTAGGTATCTTCCGTAATTTCTGAAAAGACCTCTTCGTTCAGGTCTGTACAGGAGGTCGTATAGACTAATACAGCCAAGCTGCATAGGATGGAGCAGCTATATTTCCATATATGTTTCATATCTTTCATCGTATTTATAGGTTATACATTAAAAAGTGACCATGGCCCCGAAGGTATAGGAACGGGTGGATGGATAACGGTTGATAGCATCCACGCCCGGATCTAATGTCGAAACATTTACCTCCGGATCAATACCGCTATAGCCGGTAATCGTGATCAGGTTGCTTCCGGAAGCGTAGAGCCGCAGGCGTTTGATATACTTATTGTTGAACGTGAAATTATAGCCTAACGTGATGTTATCTATTTTCCAGAAATCCCCTTTCTCGATAAAATGGCTTACGTATTGGAGTTCCTGCTGGTCACTTAACGGCCGTTTACCAAATACCGGGTCGTAGGCTGTTGACAGCAGATTTCCATGGGTCAGGTTTACCGGACAGTCGTAGTAGAGCCGGGGGAGATTCAATATATCATAGCCGAACGTTCCCCGCATAGTGATATTCAGGTCAAAGTTTTTATAGACAAAACTGTTGTCCCAGCTCAGGAAATGTTTGGGCAGACCGTTTCCGATCACTGTTTTATCGTCCGGTTGCTGTTCACCAATGGGTTTGGGATTGCCATCTTTCCCTTCGATGATCCATTTCCCTTCTTCATCTATATCCACCACTTTGAATCCCCAGAAGTTACCGGCTTTTCCTCCTTCATGCAGCCGGTGGGTCTCCTGTTTAATGGTGGTACCGATATAACCGGCATCAATGTATCCGGATTCTACTTTGAACCGGTCGTCGGACAGGGACACAATCTTGTTTTTATTCGTTGAATAGTTGGCTGTAGTGATCCACCGGAAATCTTTGGTCTGCACAGGAATTACACTTACACTGATCTCTAATCCTTTATTATTCATGGTACCGGCATTAGCCAGAATGTCCGAATAAAGGTAAGGAGGTGTAGGTACGTGGTACCCCCCCATAAGAGATCTTTAGTCGTCCGGTTATAGAGATCGATACTTCCGTAAATACGTCCTTCCCATAACCCGAAATCCACTCCAAGGTTCCATTCTTCTTTCTTTTCCCAACGCAGGTCCGGATTTGCATTTTCATACGGTTTCAGGTCGGTTAACCAGTTGCTGCCGTCGACTAAAAAGTTCATATTCGAGGTCAGCCGGCTTAACGAAGCATATTCACTTCCGGCAATGGTTCCGGTCACCCCAAATCCTGCTCTTAGTTTCAGGTTGGATATGGCCGGGATCCCTTCCATAAATTCTTCGTTGGACAGGTTCCAGCCGATGGATGCCGCCGGGAAGTTACCCCATTTATTGTTTGCTCCGAATTTGGAAGAACCTTCATGACGGATACTGACAGAAGCCAGATACCTGTTCTGGTAGTTGTAGTTGGCACGGGCAAAAAAACCGATCAGGACAGACTTGGATTTTGCCGAGTACATATCTGCTTCTCCACGCATCAGTCCGGCTCCGGATCCCATATTGTGATAAGTGTACTGGTCGGAGGCAAAGTCCCGGTTCCGCATGTAGTCCATCTCCCAGATATTATCCTGGTAGGAGTAGCCTACCAATCCGGTCAGGTGGTGTTCGCCAAAGGATTCTTTGTACTGAGCGGTTAATTCCAGCAGGTTTTCCTGGGTAAAGATATTTCCTTTATAGGCACGGCCGTTCCGGTTATCCCGTATGTTGGAAATATGGTTATGGGATTCGGAATATCCCTGTGTTTCATGGTACCGGGTATGGGATACCAGGGCTTTCAGGTTTAACTGTTCAATCGGGGTCAGCGTGGCTGAACCGAAGGTTCGCAACTGGGTACTTTTATTTTCTCCTTCACTCTCTTCGATCAGGGCACGGGCATTGGCATATTCATACATGGCGGGTCTTTCCTGCCAGTTTCCGGCATCATCCTTTACCCGGTCCGTAGGAATATTGGCTAATGCATTCCGGTAGATCTCCTGGTTGAAACTGGAACCCTCTGCAAAGGCATGGTATTTTTGTTCACGGCCCATAATGTTCATGTTTAGCTTCAACAGGTTATCCCACATCGAATGGTTTACTTCCAGACGGGTGGTCAGGACCTCATTGTTGGACCGGCGGATAATTCCCTGTCCGGAACGATAGTTCACATTGGCGATGTAATTGGATTTTCCGGAACCTCCCTTGATACTGGCATTTGTCACCCAGGAAAAAGGAGTCTGCATGATTTCATCTAACCAGTTGGTATCGTATCCGTAATCTACCGCACCCGGTTTTCCCTGGTTAACTAATTCCCGGTACTGGGTGGCATCCATCATATCTAATCTTTTTTTGATGGTCTGGGTAGTGATGTAGCTATGGACATCGATTGTCATCGGGACTTCTCCCCGGACCTTTTTGGTGGTCACAAAGATGACTCCATTATTCCCCCGGGTTCCGTAGATGGCTGCTGCGGAACCGTCTTTTACCACATCTATACTTTCTATATCTTCCGGGGCCACCGTATTCAGGTCACCGGGAACTCCGTCAATAATAACCAAAGGAGAAATAGAAGAGTAGAGGGTTCCCACTCCACGCAGCATGATCTGGGTCGTTGCTGTCGGGTCACCGTTCGGAAGGATCACTCCCAGACCCGCCACCTTTCCCTGTAAAAGCTGGGCAGCATCCTGTACGGTTCCCTGGATGAAAGATTCACTTTTTACACTGGCAATAGAGGAGGTAAGTTCTCCTTTCCGTTGGGTACCGTAGCCTACTACGACCACTTCATCTAACTTCTGTGTATCTTCCTGAAGCCGGATCCGGATCACGCTTTGGTTATTTACTGGGATTTCCTGGGTGTGATAACCAATATAGGAGATCACTAATGTCGCGGATGCCGCGGGAATCTCTAACGTAAAGTTCCCGTCCAGGTCCGTGATGGTTCCGTTCGTAGTTCCTTTCACCACAATATTGGCTCCGATCACAGCTTCTCCTGTCTGGTCTGTCACCGTACCGGATATTTTTTTGCTGGGTTTGCTGTGTAACCGGAAGCACTGTTTTTTGGATAGGATGATGTAATTATTCTCAAACTCATAGGTCAGGCTCCCATCTTGGAAAGCCGCTGTCAGATAATCCGAAACACTGGCAGAAGAGTGATTCAGGTGGACGGAACGTTCCACATCTATTTCACTATTGCTATAGATGACTAAATGGTCCGTCTGCTGTTCTATCTCATCGATCAGTTCCCCGACCGTCAGCCGGGCAGAAGGAAGATGGATGATCGCATTTTGTGCTCCGCTGTCTGTGGCAAACAACTGGAAGCCGCATACAAATAGCAGGAATATGGATATTTTCATGATGCGAATGAATTCTTTGGTGTTTTTAATGCATAGGATATGCGTTAACAAAGGTTCTCTTTTCATATCTTTGTTTCATTAAGTGAGTACTAAGGTGTGTTTGATCACATGGTATTTGCTTCTACGAACCGGCAGATGTGAGGGCATTTGCCGGTTTTTCCTTTTCAGAGTTATTTCATGGGCTTTTTATTTAAGGGTGAATACTGTTTTTCATTTACTTAATATAATTTCTTTCGTTTCTTCATCCGTAGAGAGTTTGTAGGGGTGAATTTTCTGTATAAGCCGCAGGATTTCCATCACTCCGTCCTGTTGCCGGAACTTACCGGTATAGATGTATTGGAATATGTCCGGATGGGTAACATGTATCTTTACATCATAATAGAGTTCGAGTTTTTTTATAATCTCTTCCAGTGTCTCTTTCTTAAAGCTATAGATCCCGTCTTTCCAGAGTAGCTGGTCTTTATCGGCGGTTTGGACAAAGCGGAAATCTCCTTTCTCATAAAATAACTGCTGGTTGGGGGAAAGTATTTTTCCCTCTGTTTCCGCTTCCGGTTTATACACTTTGATCGCTCCGGAAACCAGCGTGCTGTGCATGGATTCACTTTGTGGATAGCTATGCACATTGAACTGGGTTCCTAATGCTTTAATGTGTATATGTTCCGTCATCACAATAAACGGTTGATCCGGATTTTGTGCCACATCAAAATAGGCTTCTCCTTCCAGAAAGATCTTTCTTTCTTTTCCGAACAGGGATGGATAGGAAAGAGTAGAACCGGCGTTTAACCAGACGATGGATCCATCCGGCAACGTCACCCGTGCCCGTTGTCCGGCAGGAACAAATAATTCCTGTTGAGCTACTAAGGGTGTTTCCGGAATAAGCGTCCGTTGAGCGATCAGCCAGGTTATTCCGACCAGCAGGCAAATGACTGCTGCATATCCTAAGGACATCCGGATCCATTGCCGGGTTTTCTTTTTTCTTTGATTACGGATAAATCCCTGGTAGCTTTGCTGTCCCGTCTCCCGGTTAATGTTATCTTTCGTGAGGGTAAACAGGGCAAGCAAATTCTGGTAAGTTGAGATTTCATGTTTCAACTTATCATCTTTCAGAGTTTCTTTCAACAGCTCGATCCGTTCTTTTTCGGACAACTCATGTTGAAAATATTTAGAGATTCTCTCATCCATAGATCCCGGTTATTTATAAAGTAAACGAATATGGATTAAAAACCCCTCAAACGAAAACAATCTTTTTTCATTTTTAACCTGAAAAAAATGATGACCAGGATAAAAGAGTCGTATAGAAATAAACTTCGGTACTAATTAGCGTTCGTTTATAGAAGATGTTAAAGGAAGAGGGATCAGGAAAGCAGAAACATAAGTAACGGAAGATAGTTTTTCAGTTCCTGGCGAAGTTTCCGGTACGCAATGCCGATCTGGTTTTCTACTGTTTTGGGGGTCAGATTTAATTCCCGGGCAATTTCCTGTTGCTTTTTTCCTTCTATTTTGTGTTTAATAAAAAATCAGGCGGCAACGTTCGGGTAGTGTATTCAGTGCTTTTTCAATCACCTCTTCCAGATTATTCTCTTTAAACAGTTCATTGTCGAGTATATCCAGGGAATTGAATTTCATTTGTAGCGTGAGCAGATATTCCTCCTGGATGCGTTTGGCAGACTCCTGTTCCCTGATGCGCCGTCTGAGAAGATCAATGCAGCGATTCCGGATAGTGGTAAATGTGTAGGCAATCAGGTTCGTGTGATGGGTAAGCGTATCATATTTTTCATATAGTTCGGTAAATACCTCCTGAACAATGTCCTCCGCATCGTTTTCAGAAACTACATATTCACGGGCGAAATGCTTCAGACGTGAATACCATAAGGTATAAAACTCCTGGAACTGCATGACTAACTGTTTGTTTTTGACAAATGTAGGAAAAAGAGTTTATATACCCTGTCTTTCAGAGAACAATTGAATCTTTCAGGATCAGTATGCTTTCCGGTCCCATATTGAAAAGAAGATCTATAATGCTTAAATTAGGAAGAAAGCCATGTTTTTGTCTGAATACCTGATAATAGGGTATGGGGGAAAAGTGGGATCCTCTCCCGGATGTTTGGGGCGGATGATCTCCCGGAAATCATTGGCGACTTCTGGTTGGTAAATTTCTGTATAACTAATGTGGGGTTGAATATCGATCAGTTCACAAATCAATTGTCTTAACTCTTCATTGAAGTCGAACAGAAAATTGTATTTTTTCTCATAGAAAGGCGCAAAGTCCTCTTCATAGTATTCGAAGAATGGACTCATATTGTAGGCGGAAATGATCGCATTCCAATGTAAATGTCTCCAGTTGCCATGGTCGGAGATACGGATATCTTTGGTCAGACATTTGACGGTATCCGGTTTTTCAACAGGAATGGACAAAGATAAAGCTCCGTTGGCTCCGGCAATTGTACAACGATTCCGGTACGATTGTTTAATATAGTTCTCTGCCGTTTCGATGTATACTTCAGGGAAGTGGTACAATTTACTATATTGTTGAACGGGACCCAGGTAGGTGGTGGATAGATAGACTGACATCAATGTATAAACTTAAACATACGTTCATGATCTTTGCTTAACCAGCAGAACCAGACATTTCCGGTCATATGGTCTGCCGGGATAAATCCCAGATAACGGGAGTCTATGGCATCTTCCGGATTGTCGGACAAGACCCAGTAGTAGTCCTGGGAGAAGTGGAAAAAAGTAGTTTCCCTGCCATCCAGAAATAATTTCTGATCCCGGATCACTGCCTGGTCTCCTGTTTCTCTGCGGATCGCCTCGTGCGCTGCCTGCAGGGTATGAGGATCTAACCGGTAGGAGTGTCCTTTCTTTGGAATGACCAACTTGTAAGCCGGGAACTCTTTCATCCGGATCCGGTTACTCTTCTCTCTGGAGATCTCCTCCTGGAGCTGGTATACTTCAAAAGGAGTGAGTGTCAGTTCTGTCTGTTTCCCGGACACGATCCTGTTACGCAAAGGGATCTCTAATTTCCTGAGGATAGATTCTATCTCAGGAGTAATTTCCTGATCCATCGTGTAAACCAATAAAATGGATGGAGAGAGCGGAACCCTGACCTGATTGATCAGATAACCTTCCGGACTAACTTCGATCGTATCACCCGGCATACCAATACAGCGGCTGACAAAGGTGGGGGTAGAAAGTGTATCTTTTAATAATGGACTATTAAAAAGAACGATCCGGTTCCGTCCGGGATTTCCTTTGACCGGCAGTTTGTTTACCAACACATAATCCCCCGGATAAAGGGCACTTTCCATCGCATGGGTCGAGATCAGATAGGATTGCACACAAAAATATCGTATACCCATAAGCATAGCAGCTACTATCAGGAAAGTAACCAGCCAGTTCAGGGTCGACGATATTCCATTTTTATGTTGCATGTATTCTGTAGAGAGAGACCATTAATCGGCATGTACCATCCGGAAGATCCGGTTCCAGCGGATACCTCCGTCAAACAGGCTCCGGTCTTTATCCAAAGATAACCAGATCAGGATCGGTTTTCCCACGATATGGTCTTCCGGAACAAATCCCCAGGCACGGCTGTCGGCACTGTTATGACGATTGTCACCCATCATGAAGTAATAGTCATATTTGAAGGTGTAGTTAGTCTCCTCTTTTCCGTTAATGAATACCCGGCCATTATTCACCTCTAATGTATTGTTTTCATAGTTCTTAATACATCTGTGATACAACGCAAGGTTCTTTTCATCCAATGGAATCGATTCTCCTTTTTTAGGGATCCACAGGGGACCATAATTATCCCGTGTCCAGCCGGTTTCATATTCTACCGGATAAGTAGGACCTCCTAATACTTCCGGTTCAATGATCGTGTTTTTGACGATGGATAGCTTTTGTGCGATCCCTAATGCTTTTTCCGTGAGCGGTAACCGGTAAACCATATTATATTGTCCGGCACCGTTGGAACTGAACCCCAGGAAGGGTAACAGATTCTTATAGTAGGTGTCATTGGAGGCTAACACCCGGTCTTCTTTACTGACATTTAATAACCGGAATTGCTCTTCTGTCAGTGGGCCATCTGTTTCCACATAGTAGTTGAACTGCATATGTTCCGGATTTTTTCCCGGCTGTCCGTTTATATAGACCTGATTGTCCCGTATTTCAAACATATCTCCCGGCATACCGATACACCGTTTTACATAATTCTCCCGTTTATCCACCGGACGGTAAATAATGTCACCATATACCTGTGGGTTCAGGCGGAGCCGGTCGTATCCATACATTTCCACCTGTGTGTAATAATCCGGATTCTGGCTTTTCAGGGCAACCGTATCACCGGCTGGAAAGTTAAATACTACAATATCATTGCGTTTGACTGTTCCTGTCCCTTTCACTCTTTTATAATCCCACTCCGGCCATTCCAGATAGGACTTCGTGTCAAAGAAGGGAAGTGTATTCTGCACTAACGGAAAAGAAAGCGGAGTATTTGGAATACGGGGCCCGTAACTCAGTTTACTCACAAACAGATAATCACCTGTCAAGAGGGATTTTTCCAGCGAAGAACTGGGAATCTGGTAATTCTGGAAAATAAAAATATTGATCATGTACACTGCGATCAGGGCGAATAAAATATCGTCTACCCATTCCAGGACATTTCTGACCTGCGGATTTTTAGATCTTTTCCACGCTCCCCAAGGAACATAATGAGTCAGGAATATGTCTGCAATGACAATCAGTCCCAGTAATAACCACCAGTTCTGCATCCAGATGGTGAACAGGATATATAATACAGCAGCAATACTGAATTTGATCCACTGTTTTGAAGTAAATTGCTTCATCTATCTATTTTTCAAATTATTAAAATTTAAACAGGTCTTCCATTCCCAGAAATCCCTTTTTACCGGCTGTGAATTCAGCTGCTACCACCGCTCCCAAAGCAAACCCGGTCCGGCTTTTTGCATCATGTTTAATACTGATATAATCCACCTCAGATTCGTAAACGACCTCATGAATACCGGGAACCTCTCCCTCCCGGATCGCATGGATCGGAAGATCGGTTGCCTGGTCTGCTTTTCCCAACTGCCAGTTGTTTTTCCGGCTTATATTCTCGATGATCCCTTCTGCCAGTGTGATCGCTGTGCCGCTGGGAGCATCTAATTTATGGATATGATGGGTTTCTGTCATCTTTACATCGTAATCGGGGAAATTGTTCATGATCTTTGCTAAATATTTGTTTAAAGCAAAGAAAATATTCACCCCTATGCTGAAGTTAGAGGCATAAAAGAAGGTTTTTCCTTCTTCGGAACACATTTTTTTTATTTCATCCAGATGATCTAACCACCCGGTTGTGCCGGATACGACCGGAACCTGGGCTTCAAAGCATTTCAGGTAGTTTTCATAGGCAGTTGCCGGCGTGGTAAACTCAATGGCTACATCTGCTTTTTTGAAGTTCTCTGAATGAAAGTCGTCCCGGTTATCAATATCTATAATGGATACTATCTGGTGGCCTCTGCTAAGGGCAATCTGTTCGATCGTTTTTCCCATTTTCCCATAGCCGATCAATGCAATGTTCATGATTATATGTTGTATAAAATAAATATTCAGCTTATTACATAAGATTTTACAACCGCAAATATAAAGAAAATCAATTAGATTTGTGGTATAAATCTTAACTCTGAAAAAACATGGAACGTTTATTGCACTATGTCTGGAAATACAGGCTGTATCCGGGCATAACCTTAACCACTACAGATGGAAAACCTGTAACTATCCTGGATCCCGGAATCCACAACACACATGCCGGTCCCGACTTTTTTAATGCTAAAGTGAAAATCGAAGAAACCGTATGGGTAGGAGATGTGGAGATACATACGAAAGCTTCTGACTGGCACCATCATAAACATAGTCTGGACAAACGGTATGACTCCATTATTCTGCATGTTGTGGAAATAGACGACAGACAGATCACCCGGATAAATGGGGAAAGCATTCCACAGCTCGTGATAGAGATCCCGGAAGAGGTCCGGAGAAGTGCTGAATGGTTGGTGTCCCGGGAAACTTCTGTCCCTTGCCTGAATCAACTAAGATCTTTTGAGTCTGTTCATTTGTATACCTGGTTAGATGCCCTGTTGGGTGAACGCCTGCAAAGAAAAATAGGTGATATTTTCCGGTTGTTGGAGGAATATCAGCATGACTGGAATGAGGTGTTCTACATTATCCTGACCCGTAATTTTGGTTTAGGGGTCAATAGTGACGCTTTTGAATGGCTGGCCCGAAGCCTCCCTCTAAAATATATCCGGAAACAACGGGGGCCTCTTCACAGGTAGAGGCGATGTTCTTCGGACAGGCGGGTATGTTAGAGGAGACCTATGACTGTCATTATTTCAAATTGTTACAGCAGGAATATCGTTTCCTCCGGTATAAATTTGATCTCAAACCTTTGGAAAGCTCTTTATATAAAAGCCTCCGGATACGCCCCTCTAATTTTCCGCAGGTGAAGATCGCACAGCTTTCTGCTCTGTGGAGCCGGTATGATACACTCTTTTCCATGATATTGGAGGCGGGTAATCTCCGGCAGATCAAGAGCCTTTTGCGGGTCCCACCTTCTGATTACTGGGAAACTCATTATCATTTTCACCAGGTCTCTGCTAAAAAGGAAAAGCTGTTGGGAGAACAGACCTTAAATATCATGTTGACCAATACCGTAGTCCCGATGCTATTTGCTTATGGCTACCAGAATAACCTGACTGAATATACAGACCGCGCGATTGAGATATTGGAGCGGTTGCCAGCCGAAAAAACAGGATTATTTCCCTGTTTGACCAGGCAGGGATCGTGGCCAGGCATGCCGGAGATACGCAATCGATTATTCAATTAAAGCGGGAATATTGTGAAAAGGGGAAATGCCTGTTTTGCCGGATTGGTTTTCAATTGTTAAAACGATGCTGTCAAAATGGGGAAAATCCTTGATAATCATTTAAAACAATCGGGTGATGTAGGTGAGATTCACCGGATTTTCTATATTTTTGCTTTCTCGTTTTTATGCTTATGCAGACGATGAGAATAGGTATTGGGTTGAAAGTAAGATTCGAACATCTCACCTGGCAGGGATGTTGTTAAAGATTGATCGGATGAAATATAAATATATGAGAAGGTTTTTAGGAGTATGCATGGTGATCTCATTATGGGTGTTAGTACATTCGTGTGCTAACATGGCCACACCAAACGGTGGGCCTTATGATGAAGATCCTCCTAGATTTATTAGCAGTACGCCTGCTCCTAATGAAACTAATTTCCGCGGAAAGAAGATTGAAATACTCTTTGACGAATTGATCCAGATCGAGAATCCGAATGAGAATGTCATTATTACTCCTCCCCAGTTGCAGCTTCCGGTTATCCGGGCAGCAGGGAAAAAGGTAGTGGTAGAGTTGAAAGATACGTTGATGGATAATACCACCTATACGATTGACTTTACCAACTCCATCGCTGACAACAATGAAAAAAATGTGTTGGAGAATTTCTCTTTCGCTTTTGCTACCGGAGAAATAATTGACTCCCTCGAAATATCCGGTATTTTGCTGAACGCGGAAAATCTGGAACCGATGCCATCCGTTACGATCGGTCTTCACCAGAACCTCGAGGACTCCGCCTTTGTGAAAGATATATTCATCCGGACTTCGCGGACGAATGAAAAAGGACAGTTCACGATCCGGAATATTGCTCCCGGAACCTACCGGATCTATGCCTTGAACGATTTAAACCGGGACTACCGGTTTGACCAGCCCGGTGAAGATATCGCTTTTGGTGATTCGCTGATCGTTCCCTCTTTTGAATATACCAGCAGACAGGATACTATCTGGCAGGACTCCTTGACAGTAGACACAGTCTATACCATACAATATACCCGTTTTCTACCGGATGACATCCTTTTACGTCTGTTCAAAGAGGAATTCCAGCGACAGTATATGCTTCGCCCGGAAAGGACAGTGGCTAACCGTTTTACGTTACGGTTCAATGCTCCTCTGGATGAAATTCCGGATCCTGTTCCTTTGAACTTTACACCTCCGGATCCTGTTTGGTATTTTCCCCAGTTAACGGAAGAGGGGAAATCGGTTCATTACTGGATTATGGATTCAACGGTCTGGGCACGGGATACTTTGCAGTTTGAAGTGAATTATCTGAAAAGTGATTCATTGAATATACTGCAACCTCAACTGGATACGGTCACAGTCGCTATGCGTCAGCGACCGGCTGATAACAGGAAAAAGAAAAAAGAGGAGGAGGAACCGCTCATCCTGTTAGGAATGAATATTGATGCATCGGGAACGAAAGATATGACGGATACGATCTCGATCGTCTTTGATGAACCGGTGCTGGACCTGACATCGGATCTTTTCTACCTGAGTATACAAGAAGATACGCTCTGGGTTCCTATTGAGTTTGACTTTTTCCCGAATGAAGAGGATCCAATGACTTTCCATATTCTGCGGCGGTGGAATTACGGAGAGGCGTATAAATTAGAAGTCGATTCGGCTACGATCTTTAGTTTGTATGGGAAGTGGAATGATGCGTATGAGGGAGAGTTTAAGATCCGGAATGAAGATGAATATGGCCACTTGTATATCAATATCACCGGTGTGGAACCTCCGGCATTTGTGGAATTGCTTAATTCCAGTGATGCACCTATCCGGAAAGCCGTACTGAAAGATGGCGGGGTTCTCTTTATGGATCTTAAACCGGCTAAATATTATGCCCGGATCATTCTGGACCGGAATGAAAATGGGGTTTGGGATACCGGTAATTATGCGGAAAAACTCCAGCCCGAAGAGGTGTTCTATTATCCGAAAGAGTTCGATATTAAACAGAACTGGCAGGTGGAAGAATACTGGAATGTCAACGAGACCCCGTTACCTAATCAGAAACCGTTGGATATAACAAAAAATAAGCCCAAAGAGGTGACGCAAAGAAATAGAGATTACAGAAATGAAGGTAGGAGATAACTATCCGGAAACTCTTTTAAAGAAGAGAGACCGTTTTAAAATATATATTTGTATATGCCTGTTTTGGTTGCCATTCCTGGTGACTCAGACAGATGCCCAGTGCGCTTTAAATAAAAAAGTTTTTCATGCCGGGGAGCAAATCAGTTATGATATTTATTTTAAATGGGGATTGTTGATGCCCAAGGCCGGACAGGCCAATTTTGTGATAAAACGTACCCCCTACGAACAACACAATTCATGGAATTATAATCTGATCTTCCGGACCAATGGGATTTTTGAGAAAATCTATAAAATGCGGGATACGCTGGAATGTTTCTTTACTCCCAACCATCAGTTGCTTTTTAGCTCCAAAAGAACCACCGAAGGAGGACGCTACATGGTAGAAAATATAACCTTTACGAATAAGGGGAATAAAACCCAGTCGCATACTCACCGGTATAATCTGGAGTCTACCCGGATCGATACGACGATTATCACGGATGGGTGTGTATATGATATGATGGCCGGGGTCATGTTTTTACGGACGATAGACTGGAGTAATATACAGCGTGGACAGGAATTTGCTACTAAGGTCGCTATAGGACGGGACATCGTGAATATGAGTTTCCGGTATGTCGGCCAGGCAATTGTAGAGAGAAATGAAAATTTAAAATATCGTACCCGGCATTTCTATATTGATATCTATGATGATGCCTTTACGCAAAGCAAAGAAGCCGCAGAAGTCTGGATAGGGGATGATGATAATCATCTTCCGGTGAAGATAAAGGCTAAGCTGAAGATCGGAGCTGCAGAAGTCTATTATAATTCTTCTTCTAATCTGCAATATCCGTTGACTTCCCGCATAGAGATCCCGAAACGCTAATGAAATGTATTATAGCAGCGGATCAAATGGGAGAGGTGTCTCTTTTCTATATCCGGTCCCGTTAAAAGTAGCTATTAACTCTCCTTCCTCATTGGTGATCTGCACTTCACAATTGGAAAGGCGTTTGTGATCGAACACCTCCTTTGCTTCCGCATAGAGATACCCTTTGCTTTCCGCTTTAAAAAAATTCACAGTAGACGTAATAGATAAGGTCATTTTCGCATGGCTGTTCGTCGCAGCAGCGAATGCCAGGTCTGCTAAGGTAAAGATTGCTCCGCCCTGGCAAACACCACCCCCATTCAGGTGCATCGGTTTGATCTCCAGCCGGGCTTTTGCATATCCCTTTTTTACCTCCAGCAGTTCTATTCCGGCAAAAAGGGCGAATGAATCGCCCTTTAAAAAATCCTGTATAGTCATATAAGGGGAATTACCTGTTTAGTTTCCATTCTGCACCCTCCTTCGTATCTTTGATCTCAAATCCTAAAGCTGTCAATTCATTCCGGATCTGATCCGAAGTGGCCCAGTCTTTAGTTGCCTTGGCCTGTTGACGGATAGAGAGAAGAAGGTCCACAGCCTTTCCAAAGGCTTCATAATTGTTTCCTCCGGAAGTAGCAGCATCCTGAATCCCTAAAATATCAAACAGGAAAAGGTCAAACACCTGTTGCAATTCTTCGAGGTCTTCTTTGGAGATGGTCTCTTTTCCGTCTTTTACCGAATTAATGGCCCGTGTAGCGTCAAACAGATGAGAAATCACGACCGGAGAGTTCAGGTCATCATTCATCGCTTCATAGCATTTAGCCCGGATGCCCTGTACGTTTACGGAAGAGGTTTCAGAGGCATTCAGTTTTTTCAGATTGCTATAGGCTTCCAGCAACCGGGAAAGACCTTTTTCCGATGCCTGTAGGGCTTCGTTGCTGAAATCAACCGTACTACGGTAATGGGCCTGCAGGATAAAGAAACGGATGGTCATCGGAGCGTATGCCTGTTCCAGCATTTCATGGCTACCTTCAAAGAATTCATCTAATGTAATGAAATTACCTAATGATTTTCCCATCTTCTGGCCATTTACGGTGATCATATTATTATGCATCCAGTATTTCACCATATCATCTCCCTGGGAGGCTACCGCCTGCGCAATTTCACATTCATGATGCGGGAATATCAGGTCCATCCCTCCTCCGTGAATATCAAAGTGTTTACCCAGATACTTTTTCCCCATAGCCGTACATTCACAATGCCATCCGGGGAAACCGTCACTCCATGGGGAAGGCCAGCGCATAATGTGTTCCGGCTGAGCACATTTCCAGAGAGCAAAATCAACCGGATTCCGCTTTTCACTCTGTCCATCTAATGCACGGGTCGTGTTTAGCATATCTTCGATATTACGTCCCGACAGGATGCCATACCGGTAATCTTTATTATATTTTTCCACATCAAAATAAACCGACCCTTCACTTTCGTAAGCATACCCATTTTCCAGAATATCCTTGACTAATTGAATCTGTTCAATGATATGTCCGGAAGCCTGGGGCTCAATACTGGGAGGCAACACATTCAGCGCATCCATCGCTTTGTGATAGCGATTTAGGTAGTATTGAACCACCTCCATCGGCTCTACCTGTTCTAAGCGTGCCTTTTTGGCGACTTTGTCCTCTCCCTCATCCGCATCATGTTCCAGATGGCCTACATCGGTGATATTACGTACATACCGGACCTTGTATCCTAAATGGCTTAAATAACGAAACAACAGGTCGAAGGTGATGGCCGGACGGGCATGACCCAGGTGTGCGTCACCATATACGGTAGGACCACAAACATACATTCCGACATGGGGCTCATGCAACGGAACAAAGGGTTCCTTTTTTCTTGAAAGTGTATTATGTAGGCTTAATGGATGTTCCATAAATGAAATTGCAGAGTTTACTGTCCTGCGCCGGACCTTTTTAGAGGTACAAAGATAAAAATAATCCCGTAAGAGGATATGTTCAAAGTTGAATATAAAATGAATCAATTATTAATTCTTATAAAGGAGATCTCTTCCCGGGTATTTACCTGCAGTCTGTAACCTACGAAAAGAATAAAAATTGTTTCTTTGTAACGTGAAAAGAAAAAGTGAAATGAACTATTTCTGTTTTTTTTATAGTGGCATGGAGCATCTGTTTTCCTCTGAAAGGACGAGCGCAGGCGGCTGATTCTCTTTCATTTGCTTCCGGAAATTCCGCTCCTGTGTCAGAAAAGAACTTTCAACCGGAGCATTTGATTCTGCCGGCCTCTCTTATTACAGTGGGAGCCATTGGTACGGCTATAAACGGGATGAATGATTTCCATTTGTTATCCCGGAAAGATTCCGTACGGGGTATTCATGCAGATGATTATCTGGAATGGGGCATGTTGGGCTGGGTATTTATCTGTGATCTGCTGGGAAAGGAAAAACATTCGCTGGTGGATCAGATTTTTCTGTTGACACTTGCCGAAGGAATGAATGCCGGGATTGTGCACGGGCTTAAAAATACGGTGCGGCAAAGCCGTCCGGATGGAGGTCCCCGGTCGTTTCCTTCCGGTCATACGGCCAATTCTTTTTTAGGTGCGCATCTGGCATATAAAGAGTTTAAGGATAGCAATCCTTTACTGGCATATTCCGGTTATGCGATCGCCACTTTCGTCGGTGTTTCCCGTATCTATAATAACAGGCACTGGGTCGCAGATGTACTGGCAGGAGCAGGCATCGGTATCCTGTCTGTAGAGCTATCCTATCTGCTCTATTTCCCGGTAAGAGATGCGCTGTGTAAAAGAACAAAAAACAGGCATACCGGGAATCTGGTTTTTGCTCCGGCCTTCACTCCCGAAGGGGGTGGTGTCTATTTCTCCTTCCGGTTTTAAAGGATCAGGGGTGTTGGTTGATAGCCAATAGCTCTTCCAAATGTCCCCGGTCATTACTCAAACGGGGTATTTTATGTTGTCCACCCAGTTTGCCCTTTCCTTTCAGCCAGTCATAAAATGCATTGAAGCGGGCAATTGTGACCTGAGGGAGCTGGAGGGAGATATCTTTATAGCGTTTGGCTTCATAATCCGAATTCAGACTTTTAAGGGCTTCATCTAACCGGAGAGTGAAGGATTGAAGATCTGCAGGCATTTTTTCAAACTCAATAAACCATTCATGATATCCTTTTCCTTTATCTAACAAAAAGACCGGCGCAGCTGTATATTCTTTTACTTTTGCCCCTGTTTGCCTGCTGGCGATCTGGATCGCTTTATCTGCGTTATCCACCATTAACTCTTCACCAAATGCATTGATATAGTGTTTGGTACGTCCGGAAATAATGAACTTATGAGGGAAAAGAGAGGTAAACCGTACTGTGTCACCAATCTGGTACCGCCAAAGGCCGCCGGAGGTGGTAATCACCATGGCATAGTTCCGGTCCGTTTCTACTGCTTCCAGGGGGAGGATCGTAGGATGAGGAGAACCTACTTCATTGATCGGGATGAATTCATAAAAGATTCCATAGTCCGGCATCAAAAGCAAACTTTGATCTGCCGGATCATCCTGTATGCCGAAAAAGCCTTCGGATGCATTATATGTTTCCATGTAATGCATTTGATCGGAAGGGATCAGGCTTTTATACTGATCCCGGTAGGGTTCAAAACTGATGCCACCATGAAAGAAAACCTCCAGGTTGGGCCAGACATCTGTCAGATACTCTTTTCCTGTTTTTTTCAGGATCTCTTTGATGAGGACCAGCATCCAGGAAGGTACGCCGGACAAGCTGTTGACATCTTTATTCCAGGTGTTTTCCACGATGGCTTTAATCTTACTTTCCCATTCTCCCATCAGAATGATCTCTTTCTTCGGCACCCGGACCAGATTGACCAGTGGATTCAGATTTTGTAACAGGACAGCCGAAAGATCGCCGCAATGAGCCCGGTTATTTAAAGAGGAAGGGCTATGGCTTCCACCTAAGATCAGTCCTTTCCTGGAAAAAAACGGACTGGAAGGATTGTTTCGTAAATAGAGGGCTACACAATCAAATCCTCCTTTATAATGACATCCTTTCAGAATATCCGGAGTAACAGGAAGATATTTACTCTTATCATTGGTAGTACCACTACTTTTGGCATACCAGTTTACCTCGGATGGCCAGAGAATATTCTTTTCTCCATTGATCATCCGGTGTATATCGGCTTTGACATCTTCATAGGATTGAAGGGGCATTCGCTGGCAAAAACCAGCATAGTCACGGATTTCTTTAAAACCATATTTTTGTCCCCATTCCGTGTTCCTTGCTGTATGTAAGAGAGTACGCAACTGTTCCTGTTGAATAGTGTCAATTCGTTGCGCGAACTTTTCAATTTCCAGTTGTCTTTTCCGAAAGATAAGTGAAACTGTTTTTGTAAAAATATTCATGCTCTCTTTAATTGAATTGCTGGCAAATGTAGGCATTCTCTTTTTATTTATATCTTTGTTCTGTATATAATTAACATTCATATGAGAATAGGAGTTCTTTCATCAGGAGGGGATTGTCCCGGGATTAATGCAGCGATCCGGGGGATCGGGAAGTCTGCGATCATGCATTACGGGATGGATGTGGTCGGCATCCATAATGGATTTATGGGGCTGTTAAACAGAGATATAGAAGAGCTGGACGAGAGAAGTCTGTCCGGAATCCTGAATCTGGGAGGAACGTTTTTAGGTACTTCCCGGGAGAAACCTTTTCGTAAACTTTTATCCACCGGAGATACGGAAAAACCGGAGATCATCCAACAAAATTATCAGGAACTGGGGCTGGATTGCCTGGTTTGCATTGGTGGAAACGGAACTCAGAAAACAGCTTATCAGCTTGCGAAATATGGGCTGAATGTTGTGGGTATACCTAAAACCATAGATAATAATATCTGGGGAACAGACATTACCTTTGGGTTTGATACGGCTGTTAATATTGCCACGGAAGCTATAGATCGTCTTCATTCTACAGCCAGTTCCCACAGACGGGTGATGGTAGTAGAAGTGATGGGACATCATGCCGGCTGGATCGCTTTATATGCCGGAATGGCCGGCGGGGCAGATGTGATCCTGCTTCCGGAATTGGGCTATGATATGGATCAGGTGAATGCGATGATACTGGAACGTGCCCGGAAAGGAAAGCCCTATTCTATTGTGGTTATAGCGGAAGGGGTAGAGACGAGTACAAAAAACGTCCGGCTGATTTTATGGCTCGTGCGATTGAAGAAGCAACAGGTATAGAAAGCCGGGAAACCGTATTGGGATATACACAGCGGGGAGGAAATCCTTCTCCTTTTGACCGGAATCTGGCTACCCGTTTGGGGGGCTATGCCTCTGAACTGATCGCTAACAGGGAATTTGGTCGAATGGTATGTATGAGAGGTGAGCAAGTGGATTCGATCCCTTTGATGGATACCGCCGGTCGGTTAAAACTGGTCACTCCTGACCATGATCTGATCAAGCAGGGTAAACGGATGGGAATTTCTTTCGGAGGTAAATAGAATATAAACAGATTATTCTTCCCCGGCGATCTCCTTTTGCTCGGTCACTTCCAGTTCAGCCGTGATCTCTTCCGGCAGAACTTCAAAGTTTCCGGTCTCCGTACAGGTTTCCTGCTGTTTTTGCTTCAGGCTTTCAATGAATTGTTGGAATTCTTTATCCGAACGTAGTTTTTGATCGCCATTTTGGCTGCATTTTGCTGGGATTCCTTTTTAGAATAACCAATCCCAACCCCGATCTGGTGTTCGCCTAATAAAATAGCGGTCTGGAAAACCGGGTTCCCCTCATGATCAATAAAGGATTCAATCAGGTCAAAAGTCACTTCCAGTTTGTTCTTTTGGCTCCATTCGATCAGGCTTGATTTGAAGTTTACCTCTTTCCGGGCCAAATTGTCCAGATCCAGATGTTCTTTGATCAGTTTGTTATAAATAAACTGATAACACCCTTTGTAACCCTGATCTAAGTAAATCGCTCCGATCAATGCTTCGAGTGCATTACCATACATATGATTGTTATGGGAATGTTGTTTTGTAGAGGAAACCACTCGTTCGTTGATCCCTAATTGGATTGCTATGCGATTCAGGTTTTCACGCTGAACGATCTTGGAACGGGTATTGGTCAGGAATCCTTCCCGTCCGTTCTGAAAATGAGTATATACAATATCTGCAACGACTGCATCCAGGATCGCATCCCCTAAAAACTCCAGCCGTTCATTGTTTAGCCATTTCCCATCCCCGGCTTCTATAGAAGAGGATTTATGTAAAAAGGCCTGTTCGTATAAATGTATGTTATCAGGATAAAATCCTAACAGCTTATATAAAGACGAATAAGGCTCCTTACTTCTGTTCGAAAGGAGCCTTATTTTCTTATATAGTTTCGTAAACACGCGAATCTTTCGGTTTATTTTACAAACTTCTTCACGATCACACAGGCATTGTGTCCACCAAAACCAAAGGTGTTGGAGAGTGCCGCATTGATCTCTCTTTTCTGAGCTTTATTAAAGGTGAAGTTTAGCTTGTAATCAATTTCTGCATCGTCATCCCCTTCTGCATGGTTAATGGTCGGAGGAACAATGTTCTCTTTCACTGCCATCACACAGGCGATTGCTTCCAATGCTCCGGTCGCTCCTAAAAGATGTCCGGTCATAGATTTCGTAGAGCTGATATTCAGGTTATAAGTATGCTCACCAAATACATCTTTAATCGCCTTTACTTCTGAGATATCACCTACGGGAGTAGACGTTCCGTGTACATTGATATAATCAATCTCTTCCGGTTTCATTTCAGCGTCTTCCAGTGCATTTTTCATCACTAATTTAGCTCCTAATCCGTCCGGATGTGAAGCTGTCAGGTGATAAGCGTCAGCGGACATTCCCGTACCCACTATTTCAGCATAGATCTTTGCACCTCTTGCCAGTGCATGTTCCATCTCTTCCAGTACCAGGCAGGCACCCCCTTCACCCATCACGAAACCGTCACGGCTTGCGCTGAACGGACGGGATGCTGTTTCAGGAGATTCATTTCTTACCGATAATGCATTCATTGCATTGAATCCACCCACGCCGGATATTGTAATGGCAGCTTCTGAACCACCGGTTATAATGGCATCGGCTTTTCCTAAGCGGATGTAATTGAATGCATCTGATATTGCGTTTGTAGATGAAGCACAAGCTGACACAGTCGCAAAATTAGGACCTCTGTAACCGTACATCATTGAGATATGTCCTGCCGCGATATCGGATATCATTTTAGGAATAAAGAACGGATTGAAACGTGGACCACGCTCATCGTTGTAACCTCTTGCTTCATCCTCGAAAGTCTGAATACCTCCGATACCGGAAGAGAAAATTACACCTACTCTGTCTTTATTTACATTTTCATCATTTTCAATATTGGAATCAGCGATCGCTTCTTTCGCAGCGGCAATTCCAAGCAGGGTATAGCGGTCACATTTGCGGGACTCTTTCCGGTCCATGATCTGCGAAGCTTCAAAGCCTTTTACTTCACACGCAAACTGGGTTTTAAACTTAGATGCATCAAAATGAGTAATAGGTCCGGCTCCACTTTTCCCATTAATAAGACCCTCCCATGTTTCTGAGAGGGTGTTACCAATAGGAGTAATAGCACCAAGACCTGTTACTACAACTCTTTTTAATTCCATACCTTTAGTTAAAAGGGATTACTTCGCGTTTGCTTCAATATAAGCGATAGCGTCGCCTACTGTTGTAATTTTTTCTGCTTGATCGTCAGGAATTGAGATACCGAATTCTTTTTCAAATTCCATAATCAACTCTACAGTGTCAAGAGAGTCTGCTCCTAAATCATTAGTAAAGCTCGCTTTGTTAGTAACTTCTGTTTCTTCAACACTTAATTTATCAACGATGATAGCTTTTACTCTAGATGCAACTTCAGACATAACTTTTTCAATTTAGATTAATAAATAGAATATACTTTATAAATTTGCAGTGCAAAGAAAAGAATTTTTTATCTTATAAAGCAAATTTAATCAGCTAAAAATGCGCAAAACTGCACATTTTTTCTTTTCTTGTGCAAAATAAAAGATTTTAAGAATGAAGAACATTGCTATTTTTGCTTCCGGCTCCGGTACAAACGCCGAAAACATTATCCGGTATTTTTCTGACAGTGAAACCATTAAAGTTGCTGTGGTGCTTTCCAATAATCGTCATGTAAAAGTGCATGAGCGGGTGAATAAGTTAGGGGTTCCTTCTTTTGTATTTACCCGGGAAGAGTTTGTTGAAGGTACTCCTGTTATTAATAAACTGGCGGAATACCAGGTGGATTTTATCATTTTAGCCGGATTTATGAATAAAATAGCAGATCCGTTACTGAAAGCATTTCCGAATAAAATTATCAATATTCACCCGGCTCTTCTCCCGAAGCATGGCGGGAAAGGAATGTTTGGTATGCATGTCCATGAAGCAGTCGTGGCAGCCGGAGAAAAAGAGTCCGGGATCACCATCCATTATATTAATGAAAATTATGATGAAGGGGCTCCGGTCTTTCAGGCTATCTGTCCCGTACTTCCGGAAGACACCCCGGAAGATGTCGCTGCCAAAGTGCACGCCCTGGAGTACGCCCACTATCCCAGAGTGATAGAAGAGGTACTGAATAATGTTCAATAATGTTGACTTTCCAAAAGTATAATCGTTGCGATATTACTCTTTAAAACTCATTTTAATTGAATGAGAGATCATTTCTCTTCTTCTTTCATACAAAAACGGTGTCAGTAAAGTTATTTTTTATTTACTGGCACCGTTTAATTTACAGTCTCTTCTGTTCTTAAAATAATTACATATAGTCAGATCTTCCAAAAAGACATGTATTGTTCTGGTTTAGCCCAAAACAGATCAGGATTATTTGTTTGTCATTTGATAATTAATTCCGTGTGAATTGTCTTCTCTTGGTACGAATCTTGTTTATTTCGGTAACCGTGGAAACGGTTCATCAATGATACCGGCGGGCCGTTGATTTTTACCTTCATATCCCCAGTCACCCATATCTTCACGTACCTGTTCGATCAGCCTATGCATGTGACTAACAATTTCCGGATGTTGATCTATGACATTTTTGCTTTCCGAAATATCCAGATCCAGATCATATAATTCGGCAGGATAACGTTCTGTATCCGGAAAATGGGGACCTTTTATTCTCTGTTCCAACGGAAGATGATATTTCCATTTTCCCCACCGGACCGCTTGTAATTGTTGTTTCTGGTAATAATAAAATATCTCTGTCGGGGAAGATCCTGTCTCTCCTTCCAGTATCCGGTTTACATTGTGTCCGTCAATGATCCGGTCATCAGGAACTTTAAGTCCGCAATAATAGGCAATAGTCGGTAGAAAGTCCATAGTCGTAATCAGTGCATCAGACGTTTGTCCGGCAGGAATAGTACCCGGCCATCGCATCAGGCAGGGAACCCGGAAGCCTCCTTCATAGGTCGTGCCTTTTTCTCCTCGCAAAGGATAGTTAGAGCCTCCGAATACCTCCTGTGCCCCATTATCCGAGGTGAAAATAACTAATGTGTTCTCATCCAGTCCTTCTTCTTTCAGAACGGTGAAGATCTCTCCCATAGACCAATCCAGCTCCTCAGTAGCATCTCCGTATAAACCATTCTGTGATTTCCCTTTAAAAGCAGGGGAAGCCGCCAATGGATCATGTGTCATATTATGTGGCAGATAGATAAAGAAGGGACGCTCTTTATGGCTTTTGATAAACTCAATGGTTTTAGCTGTATACCGCAGGGTGAGGGAATCCTGATTGACCGGAGCTTCAATGACCTCCTCCTGTTCCATCAGAGGTAGGGGACAATATTCCCGGTCCATATCATTACTGTAAGGAATACCAAAATAATAATCAAAGCCCTGCCGGGTAGGCAGAAAGGCTAATTGATCTCCTAAATGCCATTTTCCTATACAGGCAGTTGCATAGCCTTTTTCTTTCAGCAGTTCCGCAATGGTGATCTCCGATGGGTTGAGTCCTTTATGGGATACCGGAAAAAGCACCTGCCTACCTGTTGAATGCAAGGGGGTAGGATCCGCATTCACATGCATGGAAATACGACGGGGATAGGATCCTGTTAGCAGGGCGGCACGGGAAGGGGTGCTGACACTGGAAGCCACGTAGAAATTAGAAAGTAAGATCCCTTCTTTCGCCATCCGGTCCAGATGCGGTGTCCGGTGGACCGTATTCCCGTAGCATCCCAGGTCCCCATATCCAAAATCATCAATAAATACGATAATGATGTTGGGTTGTTCCGCGGCGGAAACAGTATTCATCATACTTAACCCTCCGGCTAAGGAGAGAAGATGCAGCATTTTGTTTTTCATCTTTTTATTTGAATGTTAGAAATTGAAGTAAATCAATAATTAGTACACAGATGACCCCGGACGATCCGCCTGATCTATGGTCATCTGTGTGGCATGATAATAAAAACGAATTAATATCCCGGATTCTGTACCATCAACGCATTTCCGTTCAGCTCATCTTTAGGAATGGGCCAAAGTAACCGGTAAGCTTCGATATTCACCAGGTCTTCCGGATTGTAACAGAAAGTTGTTCCGGCAATATGTGCCTGGCGGGATTCTTTCAGTTTCCGGAGGGCATATTCTGTTCCCCACCGTTTCAGGTCATAAAATCGATGCCCTTCACCCACCAGTTCCAATGCCCGTTCGTTCCGGATCGCTTCCTGCAAATCCTCTTTACTGTTCAGTGGACGGAGTCCGTCTTCGCCGGTCAGTGTATATAAAGTCTCTCCGGCACGGGAACGGATCTGGTTCAGGTAATTTAATGCGACCGGGGTCGCTCCGTTCAGTTCACACTCCACCTCAGCTTTCATCAGGACGACATCCGCATATCTGAAAATGAGTTGATTAAAAGGACAGTCGCCCACCTCAAATTCATGTCCTACAGTCGTGAAATCGGTGAATTTCATAATGTGGGGATACAATGGTTCGGTTGCGTTGGTGAAGATGATCACCTGTTCTTCTCCCTGACTATCCGTATATCTGTATTCTCCTTTGTAATCTGCCGATATCTCCTCCAAAAGAGGTTTCCGGGAATAAAACAATTTTGTTCTCGGGCTATCCTCTTCCGTCATTTGCATCAGGTAATCATTTACCGGAAATGTTGCATTTGCTCCCTTAAAGGCATCATGCATAGGTAGGTAAAAACTTAACATGCCTAATCCCTGGCGGGGAAGAGTACCCCGTTCAATATTAACTTCCCAGATCGATTCTTCATTGAATTTCTTCTCCGTATTCCACACATCCCCGATCTCAGGCATTAAAGAGTATCCTGTGATCTGGTCCAGTACAGTGGCAGCGGATGGAAAATCTCCTTTCATGAGGTGCACCTTTGCTAACAGGGTTAAAACGGCTCCTTTTGTGATACGACCAGCCGGGGTGTTATTTTTATCCGGTAAAGTCGCTGCCGCTTCCAAATCCATGATGACATGTTTCCAGACCTCCTCCGCCGGACTGCGGGCAATATCAGTTTCCTTCATATGGGTTGGTTCCATGCGTAGCGGCACATCTCCCCAGCGCATCACTAAATGATAATACATCAGGGAACGGAAGAATTTCGCTTCTTTAATATATTGCTCCTTTTTATCAGCCGGAATATCCGGGCTGGTGTTCTCCGTCAAAGCGTGGATATAAGAATTGGTGGTATAAATAACAGAATAGGCATGTTCCCACGCAATCACCAAAGGGGTTATTTCGGAATGCAGGGTATATTTCGGAAAAGCGACCGCTTCAGCAGAAGCGACTGGTTTATAGGTTAACAGATCGGAACAGGGCTCACTACGTACAATAAAATTCTCTCTCATGCCTGCTGTGGCCTGCGAATTAGTAGCCAAAGCATAAATGCCCATTAGTCCACCGAATGCTTCCGCATCTGTTTGATAGAACGTCTCCTGCATTTGCTGGCCTCTGGGATCTTCATCCAGAAAATCACTACAGGAAGCGAACCACCATATACAGGCTGAAAATAAACTTATTTTTATCAGAGTTTTCATATGCTTTTTCTTTTTAAAATCCAATATTTACACCAAAACTAACTGTGCGGGGAACCGGATAAGTAGCGGCATCAATCCCCTGTGCCATGACAGATGATCCCATGGAACTGACATCAGGAGACCAGCCGGGGTATTTCGTGAATGTATATACGTTATCCACACTTGCTCTAAGTCGCAGATTATTGACTTTGATCCGGTTCAGGATCTGTTTCGGAAATGTATAAGAGAGAGAAATATTGTTGATCCGGAAAAATGATCCGTCAAATACATGATAAGAAACATCCGTATAGGCACGGACATCATATCCGGAACGGGGTTCGGTCCGGCTGGGATGATTCACCTGCCACCGGTTATCATACCAGTCCTGAGCCGCATTATATCCTAACACCATCCGCTGGTTCATCAGATGTTGCATACTAAAGATGTCATTGCCTACCACCCATTGGCAAAGGATATCCAGTTGGAAACCTTTATAGGTGAAACTGTTGGTCATACCACCGGTGAAGTCCGGATTCGCATCCCCTATAATCGTTTTATCGGCATCGGTGATCTTGCCATCTCCATTCATATCTACAATTTTCAACTCGCCGGGAGCATATTGAACCTGTCCCATTTCCCGTGCGGTCGCAGACTCTGTTTCGTCGTAGATCACGCCGTCTGATTTGTATCCATAGATCAGGCCCAACGGAGATCCGACTTTCAGGATAGAAGGCTGGGATTGAATATCTCCCGCGGTGATACCTCCGCTTGGATTGATAATTTCAGTTCTCCCATCTCCCAGGCTGATAATCTTATTCCGGTTGATAGAATTATTAATATTCAGGTTCCACTTAAAATTCTTATTATCTATGATATATGCGTCTATGGTAATCTCTAAACCTTTATTGTCAATCGTGCCGATATTCTCCAGGCGGGAGACAAAACCGGATGAAGCCGGAAGTGCCCGTTGATATAACAGGTCATTGGTCCGCTTATAATAGTAATCAATGGTTGCATTCAATCGATTGTCGAAAAAACCCATATCCAGTCCTATGTCAACCTGCCGGGTTTTTTCCCATTTCAGATCCGGATCTGCGGAACGGTTAGGGTAATAGCCTGTGTACAGATCTTTTCCGATATATACCTGCCGGGCTTCTAAAGTAGAAAGTGTCTGGTATAACGGGATTCCCTGTTCTCCGGAAGTACCGTAACTGGTCCTTAATTTCAGATTGGATAACTTCCGGAAATCTTTCATAAAATCTTCCTCCATCACACGCCAGGCAAATGCACCGGAGGGAAAGAACGCATTTTTATTATTCGCTCCGAAACGGGAGGAGCCATCTATACGTCCGGTGAAAGTAACGGAATACTTATTCATCAGAGAATAATTAATACGGGTCAGATACGAACGCATCTGCCATGCACTATACCCCGAAGCCGCACTGAAGTTGGTAGCTTCTTTCAGATTATTAAAGGTTGAGTTGTCATTGGCAAATCCTGTTCCTGTAGTCTGGAATGTTTCCGTTACATCTTTCTGCCACTCTGCGCCTACCATGGCATTCAGGCTATGGATCTTATCAAAGGTATTAATATAAGTAAGTGTATTCGTGGAATTCCAGTACAATCGGTTGTAGGAACCTAAAATAGCTCTTCCTTTATCCGCATTTCCTTCGGCAATATAGGACGGAGTATAATGCTTAGCCGTTGCATTCGAGGCATCCGTGGCAAATGTGGTTTTAAACTTTAATTCTTTCAGGAAAGAAATTTCTGCATATATATTTGAAATAAAGCGGTTTCGGAGATCATTATTCGTAATCTCTTTTAAAGAAGCATACGGGTTTGCTCTTCTGCTCTCTACATCTACATATGGTGTGTAACTCCCGTCTTCCGCGAAAATGGGAACCACAGGAGATGCCAGGGAAATAAGTCCGATCATCGTGTTTGAATCTAACTTATTCCCCAGGCCGTTCTCTCCGTCATTATGTCCGGCCTGGTTACTATCCGTACGGGTGGCAGACATATTCACTCCCACTGTCAACAGACGGGAGAGCTGGTTCTCTACATTGGCACGCATGGTGTAGCGTTTGAAATCCGTATTCATAATAATCCCATCCTGAGAGGTATATCCTCCGGACAGCATATACCGGAGCTTTTCCGTCCCACCACTGAAAGAGATCTCATAACTCTGAACCGGAGCTGTCCGGAAAATTTCATCCTGCCAGTTTGTTCTGGCCGGCAGATGGTTCAGATCATATTTTCCCGTTCCATTATTCTTATAGTCCATGGATTCGTTCCACAGTTCCGCCCATTGTTCCGGACTGGTCAGTTTCAACCGGTTCTCAACACTTTGAAAACCTACGGACATATTGAAATTGGCCTGGAAGGCTCCCTCTTTTCCCCGTTTGGTCGTGATCATGATCACCCCGTTAGCCCCTCTTGAACCATAGATAGCAGTAGCAGATGCATCTTTGAGTATCTCCATGGATTCAATATCGGACGGATTAATAATAGTCAGCGGAGAGATGGATTCCCCCTGTAGACCGCCTGCTGCTCCTCCACCATCCAAAGGCACCCCGTCCACTACATAGAGGGGTTCATTCGATCCTAAAATGGAGCTGGTACCACGGACCCGTACGACTGCGCCGGCACCTGGTTGACCGGAAACAGTCGTAATCTGTACACCTGCTGATTTGCCTTTCAACGCCATATCGGGAGATTGTGCCAATCCTAAGGTGATCGCATCCGCTTTGAGGGAGGTCAATGATCCGGTCAGGTCACTCTTTTTGATCGTTCCATATCCGACTACTACTACTTCATCCAGGTCCATCGTGTTTTCTGAAAGCCCTACCTGGATAATGGATTGGTTCCCGACCGGGATCTCTTTATCACTATACCCGATATAAGAGATGATCAGCACCGCATTTGCCGGTACCTCCAGGGAGAAGTTCCCGTCCATATCCGTAATGGTTCCTTGTGTGGTTCCCTTCACCACCACATTGGCTCCAATGACGGGGTCTCCATAGTTATCTATAACTACGCCGGATATTTTTCTGGTTTGTTGAGGGACTCCGTTATGGGGAGTCAATATGATATGTTTATCAACGATCCGGTAGGAAATGTTCTGCTCTTTGGCAATCTGATCCAATATTTCAGGTACCAGCTTTTGGTGAGCCTGTAGGTTCACCTTCCGGTTACTGTCGATCTCTTCACTTTTGTAGAAAAACATAAATTCGGATTGTTCTTCTATCTGGGAAACGATATCATATAAGCTACCATTCTTCACTGATACCGAGACACGATACTGCTGTGCATAGGTGCTGGCTGTTACCTGAATGATACTGAATAAAATAAAGACGGATATAAATTTCATAATATTCCTGATCTTTTGTAGGGGTGTACGTGCACACCTGTGATTTTTTTCCATATATTTGAGTGTTGTTCATTAATGAATGCCTCTCTTTCTCTCCATCCGGATTAGGCCCTGGAAGGAGATCATAAAATGAGAGGATTGATTTAATTAAAATGACATGCCGGGGATCGCAACTCCCCGGTTTTTTTTGATCCGGACTTTTAACTCATAGGCAATCAGATTTAAGGGTGTAACAGTTAGCGCGGATAGATGAATATCTCATTTCCTGTCCGCTTAAAATCAAATCTTTCATCATAATTAATGATCCGTAGAAGTTCCTGGATATCCTGATCCAGTGAAAAGGTTCCCGTATATAAAATACGTTTCAGATTCTCATCTTTCAGATGGATAGTAACGTCATAGTAATTTTCCAGTTTGCGAATGATCGTGGCTAAAGGCTCATCCCGGAATTTATATTCTCCTTTCGTCCATGCACAGGCCAATGCCGGATCAACCGTTCGTAGGGAAACAGCACCGCTCTGATGGTCCGAAATCGCTTCCTGATTAGGATGGAGAAGCATATGGCTGACCCTTTCGTCCTGTTCGTTGAATGTTTCCAGGCTGATACTTCCACTGGCTAATGTCGTTATACTATAAGGCTCCTCCTGATAAGATCTGACGTTAAAAGTCGTTCCGAGTACATGAATGGTTTGTTTTCCGGATCTCACCTGGAAGGGCTTAAGAGAGTCACCTGCAATCTGGAAGTAGGCTTCTCCATCCAGATAAACCAATCGCTCTGACTGATTGAAATGAACCGGGTAAGAAAACCGGGAGGCTGCATTCAGAACAACTAAGCTACCGTCAGGCAAGGTGATTTTATTCGCTTTGCCACCTTTTTCTACGAGGATCTCCGTATAGGCCAGAGGGCTTTTCTCTTTTTCCGGTGAAAGGGAAGTGGATTGCATCCCCACATACCATCCGCTCACCATTGCGACACTCACGATCGCTACATATTGAATGGTCTGTCGCCAGATCTTCCGGGAAGAAAAAGAGGGTTTTTTTGAGTCAATTCCGGCTGTATGCGTGTAAACATCCGTTCCCAGCTCTTCGCGGGGTCAGGCAATAGGATCTCTCTGTTTTTGGGAGAGGAATCGTGGATGCGTTTGATCTCAAAAAAGAGGGTTTTGTTTTCTTCTGAACTCCGGATCCAGTCCATGAGTTCATGGAGCTCTTTATCGCAAATATTCCCTTGCAGATAACGTATGATATACTCTTCTATGGGAGTAACTTCTTTCATTCTTAATTCCTGTTTTTATATAAATACGATTGAGTAGCCTTTTTTACTTATCCGGATGCTGGTTTCTTTTCAGGAGAGCACCCCGGAGCTGTTTCAGAGCTTTATATAATTGAGCTTCTACTGTTCTTTTGGAAATGTCAAGAAGGGAAGCGATCTCCGTTGTTTTTCGCTCTTCCAGATAGGACATGGTAAATATTTCCCGGCATCTTTCCGGAAGTTTTTCTATTTCATGATAAATAGCGGATAAGCGTCTGTCTTCGGCAAAAAGAAAGGAAGGATCATCATTAAACCGGATCTCTTCTATTTTCAGCTGGGTGAGGATCGTTTCCCGGTAATTCCCGGTGATCTCTTTATGTTTCAGATAATCTAAACAGGTGTGCTGAACGGAACGGTATAAATAATGGGAAATTCCCTCTTTAATATAATGAAATATTTTTTCTGCCAGATCTTAAAGAATACATCCTGTACCAGATCTTCGGCAGTCACGGGATCCACATACTTTGCCGCATAGTAGATCAGTTGCGGAGCATAGGTGTTATAAAGAGCCTTAAACTCTTCCAGTTCAGTAGGATTCTCTCGTGGATTATTCATAGGGCCTGTAATCAGAAACAAGGTTCACTAAGCTATTTTTTTATATAACGACTGAACAGGAAATAATACTTACCGGAAAGAAAATTATTTCAGAGTTTTTTCAGAAGGGTGACTTAATATATAAGTAAAGTAAATGTTTTATATGCTGACTATTCTACCCTGCAAGGGTAACAGCATCAGCCCAGGGCTGAGCGAAGCGAGCCCCTGGGTTGTAAAGTAGTATGATTCAACCCTGTAGTGGGTTGCATATTTATTATTGACTTATTGACAGAGAGTGAAACCCTTACAGGGTTATTGTTTTGGTAACCTTACCCAGGGATTCGCTTCGCTCAGCCCTGGGCTATTGCTGGTACCCTTGCAGGGTAGAATAGTCAGCATATAAAACATTTACAAGAAAATTTAACAGCCCTGGGGCATCGCCCGGGTTGTTGGTAGTAACAAGTGTTATTTTTTACTATACTGCACCTACGGTGCGCGATCTTCTGATCCTCCACTGAACCCCAGCGTGGCTGGGGTCTGGCATATCGTAGGCCTCCGGCCTGTAAAAGAAAGGTATACAGAGTTGCTCCGGAATAGAGGAATTTATGTTTTCACCGGAACATCCAGCTAATGAAATCCGGTTCAGCAAAAGCATTGTTCCAGCTATCGTGGTTTACTCCCGGATATTCTTTGTAGTAAACTTCTTTTCCTGAATTTTTCAGTGTTTTATAGGCATCCCTTGACCAGATCACATCTACCGTATCATCTGCTGACCCATGATACATACGAAAAATGGTTTTCCCTTTGAAGTTTTTCAGTCTTTCGAGGTTGGCACCTCCACAAATGGGAGTGGCTGTTTTAAAAAGGTTTGGATAACGGCATACCAGATCAAACGAGCCGATCGCTCCCATGGAAAGTCCGGCAATATGGATTTGATCCGTGTCGACAATCCCTTTTTGAATATAACTATCTAATAGTTCCCTGACAGCATTCAGGGAAGGAGTAATAGCGACCGAATAGGGGAAATGTCGTTTTTGGCCTTCCGGATTTGGACGGGTGTAGGTAGACCAGTATAATGCTGAAGGACACTGAGGGGCTATGATGATAGCCGGATAGGAAGATTGATTTTCATACGAGGCGAACATCTCTCCCCCGTGGGTCAACTGTCTTTCATTATCTTCCCCTCTTTCCCCTGCACCATGTAGGAACAGAATAACGGGATATGATTTATCCGGAGAATAATTCAGAGGATAAAGTATCCGGTAGTTCAGTTTATATCCGTCTTTAGCTGTAAACTGTTTTTTCAGGAAACTAACTTTGTCACCTGCAAAAGCTTGCGTTACAATAGAAAGGAAAAAGAATAAAGCGATTATTTTTTTCATGGTTTATTAATTATATAAATTCTTTATTCAAAGATAGGGATCTATTTTAGAATGGGGATAAAAAATCTCCTGTTTTCTTCCTGGAACTTTTTTTAGGTATTCACCTATTCACCTTTTGGGTAAGTGGCTGATCATGAATCAGTAACGGTGCATACCTGGCTGTTTTAGGTATTCACCTCGGTGAATACCCCAGGGCAGAAGTATTCACCTTGCAGGGAGAGTATAGGATAATAAAGGGACATTTTGGTGAATAGTAAAGGCTCAAGTCTCAGGGGATGCCCACAAACTATTGCTACCCTCTACACCCTGGCGTCCGTAGCCGCCTACTTTATTGGTGAATAGATACTATCTTACCGGCGCTACCCTGTAGAGGGTAGCAATAGTTTGTGGGTGGGGCGGAAAAAAGAGGTATGCGGGTAGTGAATGATGATAGGGGATTCAATGAATACTTTCCCTATGGGAAAACCTTTCTTTGTCCTGAAAAGTGAATATCTTACTGGTAGGTATTCACCCAGGTGAATACCTAAAACAGCCAGGTATGCACCGCTACTGATTCATGATCAGTCACTTATCCAAAAGGTGAATAGGTGAATACCTAAAAATAAATTTATAGGGGGGAGATTAACGAGAAAGAGGATATCCTAAAAGTCTATCTCTGTTTCCCCGCATAGCCCTGCGGACTATGTGGGGAACATTTGGGCAAACCATGCATAGATCGTATGATTCCAGCGAATGTGTTTGTCATAGTGTAAAATGTGATATTGTTGACAATTATTTGAACTCTTTTAATAACCGGGTCAATTGTTTTACACCTTCGGAAGCACCTGCCTGAATGAAGTGTATATCTTTCCGGTATGTGTTTACCTCCTTCGGATCGATCAGGTAGATGGGTTGTCCCCGGCGAACGTAGTTTAATAATCCGGCTGCGGGATATACATTCAGGGAAGTTCCTATGACTACCACAATGTCTGATTGTTCCATTAACCGGATGGCCGGATCGATCATAGGAACAGCTTCACCGAACCAGACAATAAAAGGGCGTAGCTGATCTCCTTTAGGATCCGTATCGCCTATATGAAGTTCCGGATTTTCCGGAGAGATGTCGAAAGGAGTGCCCGGATCTTTGACAGAACAGGATTTCATTAATTCTCCATGTAGATGCAGCACCTTCGAACTACCCGCTCTTTCATGCAGGTTGTCTACATTCTGGGTAATGATCTCTACATCGAACTCTTTTTCCAAAGCGGCTAATCCATAATGTCCTTCATTGGGTTCACAGGTTAGTAGTTGCCGGCGCCGTTGATTGTAGAATTCGAGCACTAATTGTGGGTTGGCAGCAAATGCTTCCGGAGTAGCTACTTCTTCTACCCGGTACTTTTCCCACAGGCCATCTGAATCCCGGAAGGTGGAGATCCCGCTTTCCGCACTCATGCCTGCACCTGTTAAAACAACTAATTTTTTCATGAACTATTTCTGTTTTCCGTGGATTGCAAACTTACTGAAAATAGTTGAATTTCTTTCAGCCGGCAGGTTGTTTCCGGATGAAATTGTACTTAGTCTTTACAACTGTTTCACCCTATATTTGTTATTAGGAAAAGGGACAATGAAAGAAGTACTATTACCTATCAACCAACAATATAATGGAATTGCTTATCTTTGTCAGATGAAACGAGCATTTGAGCAAAGGGCTAAATGGAAAGGATGCGAACAATGAGCCTGCCTTGCATGACGTATTTGCAAGTTTCATACTACCTTTAATAAAGAATAGTCTGTATGAAAGAATTTGTTATATCTGAGGCTCAGACTGAAAAAGCAGTGTTGGTTGGTTTGATCACTCCCCAACAGAATGAGCAGAAAGTAAAAGAATATTTGGATGAATTGGATTTTCTGGCTGATACGGCCGGTGTTCAGACGGTAAAAAAGTTTTACCAGCGTCTGGATCATCCGCATCCTGTGACCTTTGTCGGTAAAGGTAAATTGCAGGAGATCAAGGAATATGTAGTTGAAAACGAAGTGGGGGTCGTAATCTTTGATGATGAACTTTCTCCTAAACAATTGCGTAATATAGAGAAAGAGTTACAGGTAAAGATCCTGGACCGTACGAATCTGATACTGGATATTTTTGCTAAACGTGCCCAAACGGCCCATGCAAAAACACAGGTGGAATTGGCACAGTACAAATATATGCTTCCCCGCCTGACCCGTTTGTGGACGCACTTAGAGAGACAACGGGGTGGAGTTGGTATGCGTGGGCCGGGGGAAACCCAGTTGGAAACAGACCGCCGTATTATTCTGGATAAGATCGATAAGTTGAAAAAGGACCTGGTAGAGATCGATAAACAGAAAAGTGTGCAACGGAAGAACCGGGGGAAAATGGTTCGTGTGGCATTAGTTGGTTATACCAATGTGGGTAAGTCTACCTTGATGAACCTGTTAAGTAAAAGTGAGGTGTTTGCAGAAAATAAATTATTCGCCACATTGGATACGACCGTTCGTAAAGTGATCATCGAAAATCTTCCGTTCCTGTTATCTGATACGGTTGGGTTTATCCGTAAATTGCCTACTGAGCTGGTGGAATCATTTAAATCTACGTTGGACGAAGTCCGGGAAGCTGACCTGTTGGTCCATGTCGTGGACATTTCCCATCCTACTTTTGAAGAACAGATCCAGGTAGTCAATAAAACATTGTCTGAGATCGATGATTCGGAAAAACCCATGATCATGGTTTTCAATAAAATCGATGCTTTTACGTTTGCTCCTAAAGAGGAAGATGATCTGACTCCCCGGACCCGTGAAAATGTAGATCTGGAGGAGCTGAAAAAGACCTGGATGGGTAAAATGCAGGATAATTGTATATTTATTTCGGCAAAAGACCGTACAAATATAGAAGCGTTAAAGGAGATGTTATATGAACGTGTTAAACAGATCCATGTGACCCGTTTCCCATATAATGACTTTCTTTTCCAGCAATATGATGTAGAAGAATAAAAATTAGAAGATGGCAAAAAGAAATTTACGTTCTGAAGAGATTGCGCGCCTGCAATCTCAGCGATGTTGTGCCGATGACTGGAGTCGTATCTTAGTTCCTGAAACATTTGAGGTGGAACATGTGGAAGAGGTCCGTTTCTCCGGGACGGTGGAACTGGGATCCTTTCAAAAGATTTTTGAACTTCCGGGTGGTCTGAAAAAGCATAGTGGTATTAAAAAAGCGACTCTTCACAACTGTGTGGTCGGTGATAATGTCCTGATCGAGAATGTGCAGAATTATATCGCAAACTACCGGATTGGCAGGAACTGTTTTATTCAGAATGTAAATAAGATCCTGACGGAAGGAAAAGCCACCTTCGGAAATAATGTGCCGGTATCGGTCCTGAATGAGACCGGTGGGCGGGAGGTGCCTATCTATGATGGCCTGTCTGCTTCGCTGGCCTATATCATTGCTTTATACCGTCATCGTCCGGAACTGATCAGCCGGTTACAAAAGCTGATCAGTGCCTATACGGAACAGATCTCTTCTACCTGGGGAACCATTGGCGAAGAGGTGAAAATCGTGAATGCCGGTACGATCCTGAATGTGAAGATCGGGGATTATGCCGTGGTTGAGAATAGTACCCGGTTGGAGAATGGCTCTATCAATAGCCACCGGGAAGCGCCTGTTTTTGTGGGTGACAGTGTGATCGCACAGGATTTTATCATCTCTTCGGGAGCTGTTGTGTCTGATGCCGCGAAGATCATTCGCTGTTTCATAGGGCAGGCCTGTCATGTCACTCATAATTTTTCTGCACATGATTCCCTGTTATTCAGTAATTGTGCTTTTGAAAATGGGGAGGCGTGTGCTATTTTTGCCGGTCCTTTTACGGTTTCCATGCATAAGAGTAGTTTACTGATTGCCGGAATGTATTCTTTTCTGAATGCAGGCAGCGGATCTAATCAAAGTAACCATATGTATAAACTGGGACCGATCCATCAGGGAATTGTGGAGCGGGGATCTAAAACCACCAGCGATTCTTATATTCTCTGGCCGGCCCGGGTGGGAGCTTTTTCGTTGGTTATGGGACGGCATCATCATCACAGTGATACTTCTGATATTCCTTTTTCCTATCTGATCGAAAAGGATGATGAAACTTATTTAGTGCTCGGTGTCAATCTGCGAAGTGTGGGAACGATCCGGGATGCTCAGAAATGGCCGAAACGGGATAAACGGACGGATACTGTTTTGCTGGATAAGATCAACTATAATCTGTTGAGTCCGTATACGATCCAGAAAATGATGAAAGCAGTGGAAATTCTGGAGGAATTACAGGAACTGGTGGGTGAAACATCCGAGATCTATTATTATCAGAATACCCGGATCAAAGGATCTTCGTTAGTGAAGGGGCTGAAGCTGTACCGGATGGCGATCGATAAGTTTTTAGGGAATTCCCTGATCAAACGGTTGGAGCATACAAATTTCAGATCTGTTCAGGAGGTCAGGCAACAATTGGCTACCGAGGAGACCAATGGTTCCGGTGAATGGCTGGATTTGTCCGGGCTGATCATCCCCAGGAATACGCTGGAGATCTTGTTGGGCCGGATAGAGGAGGGAAGTATTTTCACGTTACAGGAAATTGAAGACTTCTTTGAACAGGAATATCAGAAATATTATTTCCGGGAATGGATCTGGGCTTATGAAAAAATAGAATCTTATTACGGAGTGGATCTGCGTTCCATCACACCGGAGGAGATCATCCGTCTGGTTAAGCAATGGCAAAAGTCAGTGACCGGATTAGATGAACTGTTGTATGAGGATGCACGGAAAGAATTTTCCCTTACTTCCATGACAGGTTTTGGTGTGGATGGTTCCCGTGAAGAAAAACAAAAGGATTTTGAAGGCGTACGGGGTGACTTTGAGAATAATCCGTTTGTAGTGGCAGTCAAAGAGCACATTGAAAAGAAACAGGCGTTAGGGGATGAATTGATCAGCCGGATGCAACCCCTTATAAAGCATCAGAAAGTTTATTCGTGATGTGTAAAGGATTCCAAATGTGTTTCCCGCGCAGCAGGCGGGGAACACATTTTTTATTTTTTTCTGTTCCGGGGATGGTGTTCTAAGATCTCTTTTCTCAGGAACTCCCGGTCCATGTGAGTGTAG
>JAJQEE010000039.1 GCA_021201865.1 Tannerellaceae bacterium
GATAAAGCCTGACAACAACGCCAAAATAAAAATTTTACTTTTCATATACATCAACATTTTAATTAAACAATCATTTTTACCAAAAATATACTACTATAAGCTGCCTAATTTAAATTCAATTTAACCCTTTTTGTTTATAACAACCCGAAACTCTAAATTGTTGATTTTTATTCGAAATAATTTAGAATATTATATCCCCCTTCTTTCAAATAAGATTCTTTTTTCATCTCTTTCACATCACTGGCCATCATGTCTTCCACTAATGCTTCCAGAGAATACTTAGGTACCCAACCTAAACGTTCGCGGGCTTTAGTCGGATCACCAATTAAAAGTTCTACTTCCGTAGGGCGGAAGTAAGTGGGGTCTACCCCGATCACTTCTTCTCCTATCCGTTTTCTCAAACTTTCCAAATAGCTTTCTCCAACTTTTTCTATAAACACATTTTCATCAATAAAGTTTATCACAGCAACTTCGTTAACACCTTCCCCTTTGAAATCAACCTGCAGGCCAATCTCAGCGAAAGACATCCGTATAAAATCACGGATGGTGGTAGTGATACCGGTAGCTATCACATAATCTGAGGGTTCATCCTGCTGAAGAATAGCATACATTGCCCGGATATAGTCTTTTGCATGCCCCCAATCCCGTTGAGCAGACAAATTTCCCATATATACCTTTTCCTGCATTCCCAAAGCAATCCGGGAAACGGCCCGGGTAACCTTACGGGTGACAAACGTTTCTCCTCTCAGAGGAGATTCATGGTTAAAAAGAATACCGTTAGAAGCATGCATCCCGTATGCTTCCCGGTAATTAACAGTGATCCAGTATCCATATAGCTTGGCAACGGCATACGGACTTCTGGGGTAAAAAGGAGTTGTTTCTTTTTGGGGTACTTCCTGTACTAACCCATATAATTCAGATGTTGATGCTTGATAAATGCGAGTCTTCGAGGTAAGATTTAATAAACGTACTGCTTCCAGTATGCGTAACACACCTATCCCATCTGCATTGGCAGTATATTCCGGGGTGTCAAAACTTACTTTCACATGACTCATGGCCGCAAGGTTATAGATCTCATCCGGTTGTGTCTCCCCGATAATACGGGTCAGATTCAAACTATCTGTCAAATCACCATAATGTAAGATCAGATTGCGGTTTTCAACATGCGGATCCTGATACAAATGATCAATACGATCCGTGTTAAACATAGACGAACGGCGTTTAATGCCGTGTACGGTATATCCTTTTTTAATTAAATATTCTGCAAGATAGGCTCCATCCTGGCCTGTAATTCCTGTAATAAGAGCAACTTTACTCATGGGTTATTGTGTTTTTAGATTATATATTTATATTATTAAGGTACCAGTTATATATACGTTCGATACCTTCTTTTATTTCAATCTGGTGATGCCATCCGAGGGCGTGTAACTTGGATACGTCCGTTAACTTTTTCATCGTACCATCCGGTTTGTCAGCATCAAAAAAGATCTGTCCGCCGAAACCGGTAATGGTTTGAATAAGCCCTGACAGTTCTTTAATGGAAAGATCCTTTCCTGTACCTATATTGATATGTGTATTACGAATTTCTTTTTTTCCTTCTGTCAGATCCGTGAAGTTTATCTTCTCCATAATAAACACACTGGCATCTGCCATATCCTCACTCCATAAAAACTCCCGCATCGGACTTCCGGTTCCCCATAATACCACTTTATCCGGGAATATTCCATATTTAGCCAGTAGATTCCTAATTTCATTCTCAGATGATTCACCATGAATACCCTCTACAGGACGTTTTTGCAGATCTTGGCGTACACCTTTCCAATCTCCCAAAGACAAACATTTGGCTAAATGTATTTTCCTAACCATGGCAGGTAACACATGAGAAGTCTCCAGATTAAAATTGTCATTAGGACCGTACAGGTTCGTAGGCATAATGGAAATATAATTGGTTTTATACTGAAGATTATAACTTTCACACATTTTGATCCCTGCGATTTTTGCAATGGCATACGGTTCATTGGTGTATTCCAAAGGAGAGGTCAACAGGCAATCTTCCGGCATCGGTTGAGGGGCCTCTTTGGGATATATACAGGTACTCCCTAAAAAGAGGAGCTTCTTTACATTGTTAATATAGGAAGCATGGATGACATGATTCTGGATCATCAGATTAATATAAATAAAATCTCCCCGGTAGGTATTGTTTGCCATAATCCCCCCCACATGGGCAGCCGCAAGGAATACATATTCCGGTTTTTCTTCCGCAAAAAAGTGATTTACGGCTTGTTGATCTGTCAGATCTAATTCGGCATGGCTACGTAACAGAAAGTTTGTATATCCTCTCTTACGTAAATTTTCAAGTATAGCCGAACCTACCAGTCCACGATGTCCGGCTATATATATTTTACTATCCTTATTCATTTTCTATTTTAATCTTGCGTCAAAAGAGCTTTTAAGTATTGTCCATATTGATTCTTCAGCATAGGAGTCATCATTTCTTCCAGCTTTTTCCTATTGACCCATCCGTTTCTGAACGCTATCTCTTCCAGACAGGCAACTTTTAATCCCTGGCGCTTTTCAATTACTTCAATAAAAGTAGAGGCCTCTGCCAAAGAATCATGTGTACCAGCATCCAACCAGGCAAATCCACGTCCCAGCAATTGAACAGTCAGATTATTCTCTTCCAGAAACTGTTGATTCACTGTGGTGATCTCTAATTCGCCACGAGCTGAAGGTTTAATATTTTCCGCCACCTCTATCACCTGATTCGGATAGAAATAAAGGCCGACTACTGCATAATTGGATTTCGGATTTTCCGGTTTCTCCTCAATACTCAAAACATTTCCTTCCACATCAAACTCAGCCACACCATATCTTTCCGGGTCCGTTACATAATATCCGAAGACAGTTGCTTTGCCCTCTTGTTCCGCCTTGTTCACGGACTCTTTTAACAAACGGGTGAAACTTTGTCCGTAAAAAATATTATCGCCTAAAACCAGACAAACCGAATCAGAACCAATAAACTCTTTTCCAATAATAAAGGCCTGCGCAAGACCATCCGGAGAAGGTTGTTCGGCATAGGAAAGGGTGACCCCATAATCAGATCCATCCCCTAATAAGCGTTCAAAACCCGGAAGGTCCTGTGGGGTAGAAATAATAAGAATTTCCCTGATTCCAGCCAGCATCAGTACAGAAAGCGGATAATAAACCATCGGCTTATCATATATAGGTAATAACTGTTTGGAAACTCCTTTCGTAATAGGATATAATCTGGTTCCTGAACCACCTGCTAAAACAATCCCTTTCATAATTAGTCTGCTGTTTTTATTTTCTTAATTAAAAAATAAATAATCCCGCAAAGTTAGTGGAAAACTTCTCTACTCATATCACATTCATTAAAATATTACTATCTGTAAGAGAAGGAAGGCACTATTCTTATTCATCAATTCTATAGAATTTCAGGAAATAAATTCTACGCAGCTTACTAAAAAGGAATATAAACTTATGTTTTTGTTGAGGATATTTGTGTGGATGCCTATAGCGTACCGGAAGAGCTTTTAGAAGAATGAATTAGATATGTAAGGCCGCATTATTTATCCACTGGAACATATCTAACTTCATTCCATTCAGATTGAGAACATCAAAGAGATACATAGAAAACTATATACTAAAAAATATTATTTCAATAGAGGCTCTCACTCCTACTTAACAACAAAGTTATCCAAGCGGATAAGAGGCCGGATTCATTTCAGAACCGGCCTCTACTTTTTATCCAGGCTCTTTTTTACCATTTATACAGTAACCTTTTGCCCCCTTACACAGTAACCTTTTTCTAAACATATAAGCTCTTTCTTTCCAACATACAGTAACCTTTTTTCCAATATACAAGCTCTATTTACCTTCTCGGACAGGCTCCTTTTCAGTAAATATACAAGCTCCTTTTCGATATAAGGAGCCTATCCGTGTGCTAACAGGAGCCTGCCCCTTCTTATCAAAGAGCTTACTTCCCGGTAAAAACAGCCTGGGTTAACCTTAACCTTTCCGTATCTACCTATTCTTGAATAAAAATTCAACTCCCTAACTATGCAAAAAAAGATAATTGCAGCCGGACAGGTTTCTTTGGTGCGGCTGTCGGATGGTAAACCGGGAACAGACGCTAATCTGTTGGATTGGGTACAGGAATGGAATACGAATAAAACGGAGATTAATGGCAACCAGCTTATAACACCTAAGATTTTTGCGGGCTTAAAACATGAAGACCAGACAGTTTCGGGTGTGGCAATTGGAGATTTTTCATTTCTGCATCAGACAATTGCCGGCGATAATAACACTATATCTGTAAATGGGATATGTGGTTTTTCTAAAGGACATACCACTTTCAGGCTGGAAACTGACGGCAGTGTAAGGATTGGACGGAGTGATGTTACTTCCTGTCTTGTAAAAGATCATGGTTATCTTGACCATGCCGTCTTTTGACGGTTCTCCTTTGAAATTAATTGAATATGACATACTTTAATTCATCTTATTTGCCATGTAAGTCCTATTAATTAGCCTACATATTTACCTACATGAGTTGGTATCAAATAGGGTAAACGGGTGGGTGTAACCACGGGTTTTGTGGGGTGCCCGTTTAGAGGTAAAGACTTAAAGTGTTGATATTCAATAGGTATATGTATTGCTGTGTTATTTGGGTGGTGGACATGGGTCAAATGCTTATTGCACTCAGGTCAAACAAGTTAATTAAGACGAGGATTGGAATTAGATATCACCGGATATGGAGAAAAAGATTATATTCCTTAATATAAAAGTCTTTAGCAACCTTTTATTTCTCAGGGTTGTTAACATCTTAATTTCAATAATTAAAAATTACAATATATGAAAACTATCAATAATCCGTTGGGATATGCTGTTAAAAACTGGTGGCTCTCCTTATTATTAGGAATCTTGTATGTGCTTGCTGGTATCTGTGTTCTGTTTACTCCGATAGCCAGTTATATAGCGATCAGTATACTTTTTAGTATCTCTCTTATTGTAGGAGGAATCTTTGAGATCGTATTTGCCATGAACAATAAAAACGCGATCTCAGGTTGGGGTTGGTATTTGGCAGGTGGAATTCTTGACCTCGTGATCGGGATATACCTGATCGCAAATCCGGGTTTAAGCCTGGCTGTTTTACCTTATGTCCTGGCCTTCTGGTTATTATTCCGTGGAATTTCTATTATCGGGTATGCTTTTGACCTCCGTAAATACGTGAAAAGTAACTGGGGATGGTATTTGTTTTTTGGTGTACTGGCTATTTTATGTGCGATCGGTGTTTTCTGGCAACCCATTATTGGAGCTGCCACTATCGTATATGTAGTAGCCTTTATTCTTTTATTTGTAGGAATTTTCCGGATGGTCCTGGCTTTTGAACTGAAAAGCCTACAGAAAAAATATAAGAAACATACGGAAATCATCACCGGATAAAAAAAAGAAAAAAGTTTTATTTTCCCATAGGGTTTTTATTGGCTGAGGGATCTTATAGGTAGAAAGAGAAAATTTATTCACTTAATACCTACAATTATGAAAGCTCTGTGTAAAAAAACTATGGGATTCTTTTTGCTTATTGGTATACTGGTAAGTACATTCCCCTTACAGGCACAAGAAGATGAGAAGTTCATCACTGTGAGTGGTGTGGTAAAAGATGAGAAAACGAAAAAGCGTTTAGAGTATGTGAACATTTCGATCCCGGGAACCAATATCGGGACAGTAACCAATGCGGACGGGGAATTTTCTATCAAGATCCGGGAAACTGTTCATGCGGAAGAGGTAGAGGTCTCTCATTTAGGCTACCTGAACTCCTTTATTCCTCTATCCGGAAGAGATATCACAAACTATTCCGTGATGCTTGCTCCCAGTGCGAATATTTTAGATGAGGTGATCGTCCGTGCACGTGAACCCCGGTACCTGGTAGAAGAAGCGATTAAGAAAATCGCTGTCAACTACACGCCACAACATAGTATGTTAACTGGCTTCTACCGGGAGACAGCACAGAAAGGCCGCCGGTATATCAATATCTCGGAAGCGGTGATTGACATTTATAAAACACCTTACAGTGATATGAATGTAGACAAAGACCGCGTTCAAATCTATAAAGGACGTTCTTTACTCAGCCAACGGAAAAGTGATACATTAGTGGTCAAATTATTAGGAGGACCAAATTTGTCTGTGTATGTAGATGTAGTAAAAAATCCGGAATTACTATTAGACCAGGAGGTGTTACCCTATTACGCTTTCCGTATGGAAGAATCCGTTATGATTGATAACCGTCCGCAATATGTGATCAGTTTCCAACCACAGGCTGTTCTGCCCTATGCCTTATATTATGGTAAACTGTATATTGATAAAGAAAGATTGGCCTTTACACGTGCGGAATTCAATTTAAACATGGATGACACGAACAAAGCGACACAGGCTATCTTAAGGAAAAAGCCTTTCGGACTTAGATTTAAACCGATCGAAGTCTCCTTTATTGTTACTTATACCGAACGGAATAATCTGAGCTATTTAAGTTACATACGGAATGAGGTTCGTTTTAAATGTGACTGGAAGAAAAAATTATTTTCTACCAATTACGCGATACTTTCTGAAATGGTAGTCACAGACACACAAACCGAAAATGTCAATGCGATCACTCACAGAAATTCCTTTAAAGCAACTCAGTCACTCTCTGACAAAGTCTCGGATTTCATGGATGAAGATTTCTGGGGAAGTTATAATATCATAGAACCTACGGAATCTTTAGAATCCGCGGTGAACAGATTAAGAAAACAACAGCGATAAAATTTCATTTAGTTTTTGTACATTTGAGAGGTATATCATTTAGTGAAACATTCCGGAGACTATGTTTAACGACCTGTTCATACTAAAGCAAATAAAAGAGGGTGATGTAAAGGCCTACGAAAAGATTTTCAGGCTTTACTACTCCCCTCTTTGCCAGTATGCCGCAGGTATAACCCATCAAATGGAAGTAGCGGAAGAGATTGTTCAGGAGGTCTTTTATTTATTCTGGAAAGACAAACACGAATTACAGCTTTATCATTCCATAAAAAGCTACTTATATAAATCGGTTAAAAACCGTAGTCTCCAATATTGCAGACATCTGGAAGTACGTAACCGGTACCGGGAAACCGTTTTGTCTGATATGCAAAACGCTGAAACAACACCTGAAGAGGCAATGGAACTGAATCAGTTGCAGGAAGCCATTGACAGAACCCTACAGAAACTCCCAGAACGACGTTTACGGATTTTCAGGATGCATCGCTTCGAAGGTAAAAAATATGCTGATATAGCTCTTACATTGTCTGTCTCCGTAAAAACAGTGGAGGCAGAGATGACGAAGGCACTTCAGGCATTAAGGAAAGAAATAGATGATTATACAAGTATATTATGATTCAGATAAAAAATAAAAATATAGTAGATACTGACCAGGCCTGGAATACGGTCTATTCCAGATTGGAAAAGGATGGGCTGTTAACCCAACAGGTTCATAAAAGAACCTCCTCCCGGTTTCTACAGATATGGATAGCAGCAGCGGTCCTCCTTATGATAGGTAGTGTGTCGGCTCTGTATTTTATAAATACAGATTCTTCCGCTACAAAGGAACTAGTGACTCTGCACAATGAAAAAGGAGCGGTCACTTTGGTTAAAACGTTGGAAGATGGTTCCATTGTATATCTTGCTGATAACACCCAACTTCAATATCCGGAATATTTTGCTTCCGAAAAAAGAGAAGTTGCTCTACAGGGAAATGCCATGTTTAATGTGACAGGAAACCGGGAAAGACCTTTCCTGATTGAAACAGAACAGGTGCAGATAGAAGTGATCGGCACAGCCTTTCACGTGAAAAACGCAGGGAGTAATGACTTTGAATTAGGAGTTGAAAGTGGAAAAGTAAAGGTGACGTTGAAAGAAAACGGAGAATTTGTCTATGTCACAGCAGGTGAGACTGTTTCAATGTTCGCGGCCAATTCACTGAAAATAAAGAAAACAGAAAGTTTGGATCCTTTTTCTTACTATAAGAATTATAAACGGTTTAAAGATGAATCACTGGCAAACATTTTACATGTCTTCAATAAAGAAAATGACAGTATTTTTTTACAAACGACTCCTTCTCTGGAAGACAGACAACTAACCGTGACTTTCTCCGGCCATAGTCCGGAAGAGGTAGCGGAATTGATTTGCCTGGCATTGAATTTAAAATATGAAAAAGAGAATAACATGTTACTTATTTCTGACTAACCCCTTTTAAATGAAGCAAACAGTCTCATATCTATCTGTTTTTGTAGCCTGTATAGTGAACCTGCTTTGGATATGTCCTATACAAGCTCAAACTGAAGATATGCTTGACCGGAAAATTTATTTGTCCCAAACCAAAGGTAGCATTTATCAATTACTGGAAAATGTGACACAACAATCCGGCGTACTTTTTATTTATGACAGCCAGATCATAAATAACGAGAAACAGGTAAGAATAAAAAAGGGGAATATACCGTCCGAAGTGCTATTTATGAGATCACACAAAACAGGAATCTTACCCTCCGGAGTGTAGGAAATCACATTCTGATACAGTTACCTCCTGAAAAAGAAGTCGCAGAAGAAAAAAAGAGCGTGGAACCTTTCAATCCGTATGCTGTCATAGAAGGAATCCTCATCGATCAGCAGACACAGGAGCCTATTAGTTTTGGAACAGTCGGTATCAGGAATAGTTCTATAGGAACAGTTACCAATCAAAACGGAGAATTCCGCCTGAATATTCCGGATTCTCTCTCTACCGGTTCTCTCTACTTTTCCCATGTAGGATATCTTCCACAGGAAGTCCATATCGCTGTTTTAATTAACCATCATACCACGTTCTCCCTTGAGCCTAAAAATATCTCTATCCAGGAAGTGATTGTGAGGTTGGTCAACCCACAAAAGATTATCAGAGACATGCTGGATAAGCGGAAAGATAATTATGCTTCTACCCCTGTCTATTTTACGACTTTCTACCGAGAAGGTGTAGAACGGAAGAAAGGATTTGTCAATTTGTCTGAAGCCGTATTTAAGGTTTATAAAAATCCATTGCAAACACTCCGGACAGATCAGGTAAAGCTTCTTAAAATGCGGAAAATCAGTAACACCGCAGAAAAGGATACGATCATTACCAAAATTAAATCCGAGGTGAATGCCTGCCTGCTGCTTGACTTAGTCAAAAATTTACCGGACTTTTTATCCCCGGAAAGTTTAGGTAATTATGAATATCGTCATACCGACCTGACCCTTATTGAAGACCGGATGGCGAATGTAATCACTTTCGAACAACGTGCTTCTATGAAAGAACCTCTTTATAAAGGTGACTTATATATTGATACCGAAAATGACGCTTTATTAATGGCTAAATTTGAAATGAACCCTGATCATATAAAAGCCGCCACTTCCATGTTCATTGAAAAAAAGAGCCGGAGCCTTTCTTTAAAACTGGATAAAGTGCAGTATGCCGTTTCCTATAAATACTGGAATGGGAAATACTATATTAATCATATACGAGGAGATCTGCATTTTAAAATAAGAACAAAAAAACAATTTTTCTCTTCCCCTGTCCATACCTGGTTTGAAATGGTAACCTGCGATATAGAAACAGAAGATGTTTCCCGCTTTATGCGGAACGAAACCTTTCCTCAGACCACCGTCTTTTCGGATATGAATTTTGTATATGATAATGAATTCTGGGGGAATTTTAATATTATCCTACCGGAAGAAGAACTTCATGAAGCGATCAGCAGGATTACATCTAAAATCGAAGAGACCAATTTATAGAAATTACATGAACCGTATAGATGCATAAAGAGGGCATTTTCGCAAATGCCCTCTTTATAGGTTTTAATAGGTATTAGTCTTTAAGGCAAAAAGATTGTTTAGGTTATCTGCATGCAAAGATGAGCCAATTAATATAACTGAACAAATAAAAAAAGATATTTTACAACATATTTTTAACATTATCGAAACTTATTTGCAGCTTATGCTAATTTTTAACATTTAAATGGCTTCTCCATGCCTCTATTTATGAACCTTTTATTCCCTTCCTTATACCATCCTATGTAGATTTTGCTTAAGAAGACATAATGGAAAAATCCTTTTGATTTATATATTCTTTTAAAGAAAACATGTTTTCGTTTACAAAGATGGAAAATATTTTAACACTTACCTCCCCCCCCAATATAGGAAAGTTTATCACAGATTAAAAGGACCAGTATTTCCACTCTACTTTACTTTCCATTTCTTTTTGCCACTCTTCCGGAAATGAATAAAAGAAATCAATTCCTGTCACCTTTTCCACGCTATCAATAGGAATAGCCATGGATTTTAAAGAGGTCTTTTTATACTCCCGGTTCTCAAACAGGAATCCAACTCCGGTGGGTTTATCATCTACCACCGTACAAATGACTTTATAAAAAGTATTCGGTATTCCCACCTTATTTTTACCCAGTTTTTCCAGGTTCTCTTCTATAACCGGCCCTGTTACAATAAATACGGCATTATTATGAATAGCCCAGAGACGTGCCTGATCTTCGAGAGTTTTCCAGATACCCCGGTTTAAACCGGGTGCCTGAGGACAGATATTACTGAAATAAAAAGACTCACGCATGGCTTTTGCAGACCATTTCATATCTCCGGCAGGTGCTAAATGTCCTTTATCATATCCGGAACGTACATAATCTTCATTCGTAGCCGTGGCTCCTTTCACCAAAGGATCCGGAATAAATTTATTTGTTCGTTCCACTTCTTTACTTTTCGCCTCTTTCTCCGTTAACTCATAAGCGACCCAATTGGCGATCCGGTAGTCCGAATTGTAAGAAAAATTAAAACCTTCGTGCTGTATTACCTGCTCTTTTCGTTTACTTCTTAATTTGGGAATTTCCGCATTCGCCGGTAAATGAAAAGTAGTAGTCTGGGAAGAGCCGGATGGCTGTTCACTCGTAGGGAGATCGATCTCCGGAACAGATCGTTTTTCTTTTACCGGTCTCTTCTTTTCACCGGAAACGATCTGCAGATAATCCAACAGGAATAAAATAAGAATAATCGAAACAAAAAACAGGATCGCTCCAATCAGAAGCTGTTTTACGGTTCTGAAAAAAGGAGTTGTAGCTTTAGCGTTTCTTTTTTTCTTCCGGGTACGGGTCGTTGTTCTTTTCTTAGCCATAGAGTTTGTGTATCCATTACTGATCCTTGCAAAAGTACAAAATTTCTTCTGTCCGAAAGGAGATATTTTTTTAATATCCCTTCAACATTAACATTTCAGGGAGAAACATTCTTTATCATTTCTTGTTGTATTTTATATCTGAATAACCAAAATCAAAGGAAACTTATTTATGGATTGGATCATTAAAACCTTGCATAGCTCACCGGAGCTTGCTATTTTCTTAACTCTCGCTTTAGGATTTGCTATCGGGCAGATTAAAATAAAAGGATTTGGTTTAGGCTCCGTCACCGGAGTATTATTAATGGGAGTCTTAGTCGGACAATTAGGGTTAGATATCTCTCCTACTGTCAAATCGACCTTTTTCCTGATCTTCCTTTTTGCCGTTGGTTACAGTGTCGGACCTCAATTCATTCATAGTCTCAAAAAAGAAGGATTACCACAGATCGCTTTCGCAACGATCATTTGTGTACTGTGTTTAGGAGTGACGTATGCGGCTGCTAAAGTAGCAGGTTTTGATGTAGGAAATGCTGCTGGATTATTAGCGGGAGCCAATACCATTTCGGCTGTGATCGGAGTAGCTACGGACTCTATTAATAACTTACCGATGGACGCTGCTCAAAAACAAGCAAATATTAATCAGATCCCGGTGGCGTACGCCGTTACCTATATTTTTGGTACTGCCGGTACAGCCTGGTTCCTGTCTGTATTAGCGCCTAAATTATTAGGGGGTAATATCGTGGAACAGAGTAAAGAATATGAACAAAAATTGGGTGGAGCTATCACCGATGATGATCCCAGTCTGGAATATGCGTATGATGGAACTACCTTCCGGGTGGTAGAAGCAGATAACGAGTTCTTTCGTACTCCGAGGAGCGTGAAAGAGGTAGAAGAGATGCTTTTAACGAAAGGATGGCCCATTTACGTAGAACGGATCCGGAATGCCCAAAATGAAATTATCAAAGATCCCGAAGACAGTCAACTCATTTCGAAAGGAGATAAGATCGTCCTGAATGGTCCTATCGAGTCTCTTTTACCGGATGAAGATTTTATAGGAAAAGAGGTGGTGGATCTGGAATTGCTGGATTTCCGTTCGGAAGCACTGAATGTAATGGTCAGTAACAAAGAGATGGTAGGTACCTCCTTAGGGGATCTGAAATCCCGGAAAGAACGCCATGGAGTGATTATCCGGAAAATTCACCGGGGAAGTACAGAGGTTCCTCTCCTGAAAGAGGTAACCCTCGAAAGAGGAGATCTGGTAGAGATTGAAGGACGGAAATCAGATGTAGACCGTTTTGCTAAAATTTTAGGATATGCAGAGAGACCCACTACAGCCTCCGATCTTCTGTATGTTGGATTAGGGATTTTCTTAGGAGGGTTATTAGGTTCCCTGACCTTACGGATTTCCAATGTTCCGTTAAGTTTAAGTGCCAGTGGGGGTGTCCTTATTTTAGGTATCCTGTTTGGATGGCTTCGTTCCACTCATCCCACCTTTGGCGCAATTCCCCAACCTGCGATCTGGTTAATGAACAACTTAGGCTTGAATATATTCATTGCAGTTGTAGGTATTACAGCCGGACCCAATTTCGTGGAAGGTTTAAAAGCCTCCGGCCTGAGTCTTTTCCTGGCAGGTGTAGTGGTGAGTCTGGTTCCAATGATTGCCGGTGTATATCTGGGAAAATATGTTTTCAAATTTCATAATGCTATTACGCTTGGGGCTTGTGCCGGATCCAGGGTAACAACTGCAGCCTTAGGGGCTATACAGGATGCTACCCAAAGTAAAGTACCGGCTCTCTCCTACACCACCACCTATGCCGTGGGAAATACACTTCTTATCATCTGGGGTGTAGTTATTGTATTACTAATGAGCTAATAAACAACTATAAATATAAGAAAGGTCAATATGGATACGTTAGAAAAATTGAAAACTACACGTCGTAGAGAACAGGAACTGGAACGATTAAGCCCGTTTGAGTTAAAAGATAATCTCATTAAACTGGCTCAGCCTGAAAGCGTAAAGAAAATGGCCAGCCAGATGTTAAATGCCGGCCGTGGTAATCCGAACTGGATCTCAACCATTCCCAGAGAAGCATTCTTCACATTAGGCAAATTTGGTATAGAAGAATGCCGCAGAGTCATGAATGATCCTTCCGGCATGGCGGGAATACCTGAACAAAAAGGAATTGGTAAAAGATTTCAGACTTTCCTGAGAGAAAATAAAGAAATGCCGGGGATTGATCTTTTAAAGAAACTCTTCCAGTATGGCGTGAAACAGAAAGGATTTTCAGCAGATGCTTTTGCCCATGAATTAGCTGAAGGGGTAATTGGGGATCAGTACCCTACTCCGGACCGTATGTTAAAACATACAGAATCAATCGTACATGATTATCTTATCCAGGAAATGTGTAACACAACCACGCCCGCAGGAAGCTACGACCTGTTTGCTGTGGAAGGAGGCACAGCAGCCATCTGTTATATTTTTGATTCTCTGATGGAAAACGGACTACTAAAGAAAGGCGATAAAATCGCATTAGGAGTACCAGCCTTTACTCCTTATCTTGAAATACCGGAGCTGGAACGTTATAACTTTAAAGTGGTCCATGTGAAAGGATCGGCGAAAACGAAAGATGGTAAATCCAATTTCCAGTATCCGGAAGAAGAATTGGATAAATTAGGAGATAAATCCATCAAAGCTTTTTTTATTACGAATCCAAGTAATCCTACTTCCGTGGAGATCTGCGACCAATGCCGGAAATACTTAGTGAAAGTAGTAAAAAAACTGAACCCTAATCTCATGATCCTGACAGATGATGTGTATGGAACTTTTGTGGAAGGATTTACTTCACTCATGAAAGACCTTCCTAAAAACACGATCTGTGTCTATTCTTTCTCTAAATACTTTGGCTGCACAGGATGGCGTTTAGGCGTGATTGCCATACACAGGGAAAATATCTATGATGATATGATCTCCGCTCTACCGGAAAAAGAAAAAAACGGTTGAATAAATTATATGGAAGTCTGTCCGTACATCCGGAAAAGATCAAATTTATCGATCGTATGGTAGCAGACAGCCGCCAGGTAGCATTGAACCATACGGCAGGATTATCGCTTCCACAACAAATTCAGATGATGCTGTTTGCCGGATTTGCCCTGTTAGATAAAAAGAATAAATATAAAGAGGCGTGCCGGAATTTACTTCATAATCGTTTTAATATTTTCTGGGAAGGAATGAATATTCCGGTATTCGCCGATCCCGACCGGGCTTGTTATTATTGCGAGATTGATCTTCATGAATGGGCAGAAAGAAATTATGGAAAAGAATTTGTGAAGTTCCTGGAAAATAATTTCGAGCCGGTTGATATTGTTTTCCGTTTAGCAGAGAAATCACATATTGTCCTACTGAATGGTGGTGGATTTGCAGGTCCTGAATGGTCTGTCCGTGTTTCTCTGGCTAACCTGAATGAAGCGGATTATCAAGTGATCGGAGAGCAACTGTCTGAAACTATGCAAGAGTATGTCAGAGGCTGGAAAATTGCTACACATCAACAACAATAAAATCCAGATAGCTAAAATATCTATGATAACTCGCTAATGATCAATACGGAGGCACATCTTCTTCATTTTACTCATACGTCTGGTGTCTCCGTATTTGATTTTCACCACAATTACCTTAAGTATCTTATAAATGAAGAAATTAGCTTTTATTGTAATAATTCTTTCTGCTACTTTTCAAGTACATGCTCAATACCGGGAAAGCCAGAATATGCTGGAACAACTGATTTGGGATGATGAGAAACTAAATATCTATATTGACACCCGGATCGACTTTCAAAATATAATAGAGAATGGGCGATTAGAGAATATATCTTTTGTAGGACAGACGGTACGTCTATGGTTATTTGGAGAAGTAGTGCCTGGTATTCGTTACCGGATCCGTCACCGCATTAATAAGTTGAGCGAAACCTCTCTGCGGGATAACTATTCGGATGCTACGGACCACGCCTTTCTTTCTTTCGATATAGGTCCCCGATGGACGATCACAGCCGGTAAGCAACCCGTTCAGATCGGAACATTTGAGAATGATTATAACGGTGCGGATGTGTATCTGGGAACCATGGTTTTTAATGACTTTGCCGGTTCGGCGACTGGGGTGAACATTGCCTATAAATTTGCTAAGCAGATCATGAATGTTCAGGTGACGAATTCAGATGAGAAAGAATTCGCAAATACGGATTACCGGAATAAAGCGTTGGCGATCAATGTCCTTTGGATCGGGGATCTTTTTAACGAAGTGATCCGTACAAGATGGGGATATGGAACCTTTCAGCATACCAAAACAAAATTTTATAACTGGGGTACATTAGGGACCCAGTTGAATACGGGAAAAATAGTGACAGAGTTTGACTACTACACCGGAATCCGTAATATGGATTACGGCTATATGGTGAATGATGATGAATTAGGCGTCAGATATGTACAGGATCAATCCATTTCATTAAGTGTGGAGTATAGTAGTCCGAAATGGCGTCCTTTTATAAAAGGGATATGGGATAAACGATATGATAAAAATATGCATAGTACAGCATATCGCTCATTAGGTATTCAGGCGGTAGCGGAGTATTATCCCTTCACCAATCCCCGTACAAAAGATTTACGTTTCCATTTGGCCTATGCCTATAAAAACACAGATTTTCGCGGGCATTTCGGAGAGTTGGGAAATGTAGGTACTCACTATATTATTGCAGGTACACGATGGTTCTTTAAAGCGAAATGATTTAACCGTCTATATATGTTCAAGCGTCATATATACCTGTTAAAACAGGCTATATGACGCTTTCTTTTACTGGGAATATGTATCGTTACAATTGTTCTACTATTTGCTTTTGCTTTTTAAAAAACTCATGCCTTTGTTTTTCCGCACTCTGAGTCACTAAAACAGAAAACTTTTTCAGCGACTGGACCCATACTTTTACACTATCAAATACATTTTCATCTATGGATGAAATGGTATTCAATTCATAGACCTTGATAAAACAGACTTTTTTAGAAGAACTGTCTATATATAGATAAGAAGTATCAAATTGAATATCTGATATATATAACTGAATATCTATATCCGGTCCCATATTATATTTCCCGGTGGCCGAACTGATCTCCATATCGTCAATAAATCGCAGTAATTCCTGTTTAATTTTCAGAATATCTTCCGGTGAGATTAGATCAATACCTACAAAATAACGAATATCATTTTCTAAAGATCTAAAGACATTGTTATCCCAAATAATACTGATCCGCTGATGTTTATTCAACGTATTCAGAAACTCCTTCTGCTTTTCAATTAATTTTTTTGGTAACAGGATCTTGTCATAGGATATTTTTTCCTGATTGCTATAGATCATATTCCGATGATATAACCATTTAAAAAGATGAAACTTTAAGAGATACTCGTATTTCATATAAAACAGCAAGGAGATTTTATTGGATGCCTCCCAGACTTCCTGATATTCTTCCGGATCCATTTTCCGGAAAATATTTATATAATGATCCACAGTGGAGCAATACATCTCTACGGGATTAGAGAAATGGGACAGATCCAGATTGAATAAACTACTTTCCAGTGTATTCAATCCTAACAATTTATTTAACGAAATATCTAATTTCTTACATATAAGAATAGCTTCAGACAGGGTGAATGGGACTTCTCCCCGGAAACGGCGGTAAATAGCCTCTTTCCCAAGAGAAAGGAGATCCATCAATACATTCGCAATGTTCGTATCTTTAGGAATTTTTTCTTTTACAGCAGTGATCAATAAGGTATTTAATTGTTTCGGCGTCATTCTACGATATGTTCCTTTCTATAATTTATTTATTTGTTTTGGTTTTTATTCTTATTAATTGTGAACACCCTTATAACAAATAAGTTATAAGGTGAGTTTTCAGTCTTACAATCCAATATAAAGTTCTGTTTCAACTTAAAAGTGAGTTGTTCAAATGCTAAAAATAGAGTTTTCTTCAAATATACAGAACTTTTATTATTGTACAGAATAATATCCGGACAATCCATTACCATATCTATCTAAGTTGATTTTTTAATAATGGCAAAATTATAGAGAGAAAAAGAAAATAGAGTTTCGTATTGTATATATATTTGGTTTT
>JAJQEE010000063.1 GCA_021201865.1 Tannerellaceae bacterium
CATAAATTTAGCACAGTAACTATAAATTAAATTATAAGTTACCTGAACTAAAATTTGATTTAACTCGTTTATGTTGTTATTATATAAATCAAAGAATATAACGAAAGGATTTATCTATAAGTAATGTGTCTATATTTCATAAAATACTAAAGATATATTGAATATGGTTTGATAATTTAAATTATATGTTAACAGATTTAATTTTAAATTCTTTTCTTCTTTTAGTTTACTTTTTTTCTTTTGACTAAAAGTAAATTTAGGACAAATTTTTATTATATTTTGTTTAATTTTTTACTTAAATAATTTGGTTTTATACTTAATGTCTTATCTTTAAGAAATTTGCAAAATCCTTATGTGGACAGTGATTTGAGAGCTATGTCTACAGCAGCAAAGGAAAAAAACTATTTTATATATGCAATGGTTTATGTAAAATAGTCTTAATTTTGTAATAGATTGTCTTTGATATATATAAGACGTGGATTGTTTGTTAAAATTAACTATTTTACAGTGCTTTATAAGTATGGGCAGACCAATCAGTATGGGCATTTCTTGTCTAAGAATATCCGGTTGCATGGACTCAGACAGTTGAAGAGCTGGGCCTGATTCGACTTAAACTATTTATTTGTATAAACTTGTGTTTTTTGCGTCGTGTGGGTTCTGTCAATTTATATATTTAGTCTTCGATAATTGTGTCTTCTTCATCTTCCGATTTTTCTTCTCCTTCCGGAATTGTTTCTTCAGGTTCCGGTTTAGGTTTTACGGTGCTGCGGATCTTTACATTTCTGAACCAGACAGTCGCATCTCCGTGTTTGCCCTGCAGGCCGATAAAACCTTTCGTCGGTAATTCTGCAAAAGGGGTGGGCAACCAGCTGGGGATTTCTGTCCCATCCGGGTTTTCTGTTCCGGAAGTCCATTTACTCATATTCATTTCGTTTACCTTTTTTCCGTTCATGATCACAGAGATCCGTTGTCCGGTGCAGCGAATACGCATATGGTTCCATTCACCCGGCTTCTTTACCACTTTCTCCTGGCGTGGTCCTAAGTGGCCGTAGATCGCTCCGCAGCGTTCGTAGGATTTAGCTTCCGCCCATTTTTCATAATGGTCATCCGCTATCTGGATCTCTACGGATTTAGGTATCCAGTCTTCTGTGTCCGTACAGTAGATAATAACCCCGCTATTGGTTCCCGGATCGGTTTTGAATTCCAGGTCCAGTTCGAAGTTCTCATATTCTTCGGTGGTCCAGATCGCATCATCTTTCGTGGCTGTCAGAATTCCGTTGGTCTCACTCCACGCTTCCGGGTTGTAAATCGCTTCGGAAAGATTTTTACCGAAAAGAGGTTTCCAGGTATTTCTGGCCGGCTGCTGTGCCCAAAGGGTTGTTGTCAGGCTGCAAAGTATAAAAACGGATATGAAATGTTTCATGTTTTGAGGAATTTTAGTCGTAGAAAATAACCTCAAAGATATTTATTAATTCATGAATTCCATTTATTTTAGTGTTCCTTTTTCTGACAGGAAACCGGAAAGTATGAAATAAACTCTATATATTTGTTAGAATAAAATGGAAAACATGCAGGATAAAACACCCTTGATCCGTATAATCAATGCCGTACCCCGGCTTCCGGAATTGCAATTCTCATCTCCACTTAACTGGACTATTGAAGAAGGCCGCCAATGGGCTGTAGTTGGACCGAATGGCAGTGGAAAAACGGTTTTGACAGATATTCTACAACGTCGTTATGCCCTGAAAGAGGGGGAGGTGCAGGTTCGGGAGAATGGAAAGATCAGTGAATATGTAAAAAATATAGCATTTAAAGATATTTATTCGCTGGCTGATTACCGTAATTCCTATTATCAGCAACGATGGCATGCAACGGAAACGGATGAGGTTCCGACTGTGGAAGAACTTCTGGAGGAACATGCCGGATCTGAAAACCTGAAAGAACTGCTTTCCCTGTTTGGAGTGGAGGAATTATTACCTAAGCGATTAATATTTTTATCCAGTGGGGAGTTAAGGAAATTTCTTATTATACGGACTCTCCTGACATCTCCCCGTATACTGATCCTGGATAATCCTTTTATTGGCTTAGATGCCGGTTCAAGGGATCTGTTGGTAGACATGTTGAGCCGGATCACCTCGTTGCAGAGTGTCCAGGTGATTCTGTTACTTTCTAATCCGGAGGATATCCCGGAGATGGTTACGGATGTGATGCCGTTGAAAGGAATGACCTGTTATCCTGTGATGTCTAAAGAGGCTTTTTTGAACGATAAAAATATTCAACAGGTTTTGTTTCCCTGGACAGCCGGAGATATTTCTTTTCCTCTTCCGGATAAAGGACCTTCTACCCATGAAGTGACGTTCCGGATGGAACAGGTTTCGATCCGGTATGGTAGCCGTACCATTCTGAAAGAGTTAGATTGGGAGGTGAAGAATGGAGAGAAATGGGCTTTGTTTGGACCGAATGGTTCTGGTAAATCTACTTTGTTGAGTTTAGTGTATGCGGATAATCCGCAATCGTATGCCAACCGGATCTATTTGTTTGACCATAAACGAGGTACTGGGGAGAGTATATGGGATATCAAAAAGAGAATTGGATATGTCTCTCCGGAGATGCATCTCTATTATATGGAAAATGTTCCGGTAATCCATATTGTGGGGTCCGGATTTTTTGACTCCATCGGATTGTATCGATCCTGCAATGAGGAACAAAAAAAGATCGCCCGGGAATGGATGCGGGTTTTTGGTATTGATCACCTCGAAGACCGCCTTTTCCTGACTCTTTCTTCCGGTGAACAACGCCTGGCCCTGTTGGCAAGAGCATTTGTGAAAGATCCGGATCTGTTGGTGCTGGATGAACCGTTGCATGGACTGGATATCAGCTATAAACGAAAAGTAGCCCGGATCATAGAAATGTTTTGTGAACGGGAAGGAAAAACGCTGGTGTATGTGACCCATTATCCCCATGAGTTGCCTGCCTGTGTGGATAGACGTTACAACCTTGTAAAACAGCAATAAAGATGAGAACAGATTTCTATAAAAACAAGGTATACTGGCTCGTTCTCTGGATAGCACTTTTTGTTTTCCTTCAATATAATAACGAATACCATTTTTACCTGATTGAACAAAATCAATTATTCCAGTGGAGTATGGCTTACTGGCTGGAAGGGTGGAATATACCGGGTGCTGTGAGCACATGGATTTCGGAGTTTTTGGTACAGTTCTTTCTTCTGCCTTATGGTGGAGCCGGGATCTCTGCTGTTTTACTGACCGGGGTGGGCATAGGTACCTCTCTGGTTATGAAACAAATCCTTTCTGATAACAGGGGGATATTCATCTCTTTGTTGCCTGCTGTTTTTCTTCTCTTTACTCATTTTGACTTTAATTACTTAGTGAGTGGAACGGTTGCTTACCTGTTCCTGCTGATCTTCCTGAATGGCGTGATCCGGATAAAGGGGTTTCGCTGGAGATGGTTTGCTGCTTTGATAGGAACGGCTCTTCTCTTTTATATAGCAGGTCCTGTTTCTATGTTATTTGCAGGGATCATCACCCTGTATGAACTTGGTAACAGGACTCCACGGGGATATCTGATGTTATTAGTGTGTGCAGAAGTTTTTCTGTTGGGTCTTTTGGCTGTTCATTTATCCTGGATAGGAGAGTTCCGGTATATCTTTTTACCGGATGGCTATTACCATCCCAAGTTGGCACCAAAGCAGGTCATTTATTATGCCTGGATTGTCCTGCCTGTCCTGATCCTGATCGCTTTCGGATGGCGTAGAAGAGCGGCCTTTTCCGGAAAGTTTTTGTATGTGTCTGTTGGGTTCCAGCTTCTCTTAATAGCCGGTTTGCTATGGTGGGGGATCGATACGTATGGAGATGCAAAGGCATACCGGGTAAAGAAACTGGATTATTTTAGCCGGACCGGGCAATGGGATCGTATATTGGAAGAGTGTAAGGGAGAGTTGACAAATTATCTCTATATGTGCTATGTCAATATGGCCTTAGCTCAAAAAGGAGAATTAGGGAATCAATTGTTTTCTTATGATCAACGGGGATTACCCGGATTGATCATTCCCTGGAACCAGACTAATTCGATCTCTATTTTATTGAGTGATGTTTATTTTACGATAGGCGATATGGGTTCTGCGCAGCAAATGGCTTTTGAGGCCTATATCGGAAGTACCGGAAAGGGAAATTCCCGGATGCTTCAGCGTTTGGTGGAAACCAATCTGGTCTACGGAAGTTATGCCGTGGCTGAAAAGTATATTCGTATATTAGAGAATACCTGGGGATATGCCCGTTGGGCGAAAGAGAAACGGGCTTTTTTATATCAGGACGAAAGGGTTGTGGCCGACAGCTTGTTAGGAAAAAAGCGACAGAATCTTCCGGAGGAGAATTTTCTTTCCCAGATCCATGGTATTACCCAGGACCTGTTTATGCTTGCCGGGAGTGATCCGGATAACAAAGCCGCCATCGAATATGCCGGTGCGGTTTATCTGTTGAGTAAAGATAACAGTGCTTTCAAAGAAATGGTGGAAACCTATTACGGAACACCCGTTTTGCCGGAGCTTCCGGTCCATTTTCAGGAGGCTGTTATTTCGATCTGGGAAAATGATCCGTCCCGGTGGGAGTACTTTCAGGTGTCGGAACCTGTGAAGCAACGTTTCACGGATTTTAAAAAGCAGGTACTGGCGAATCGGCAGCATAGTGCGGCACTTCCTAATTTGCTGAGGCGTTCCCATGGGAACAGTTATTGGTATTATCTAATGTTTAAATGATCCGGAGAGTTGAATATGAAAAAACAAATAATATATAGTCTGGGATTGCTTTTTCTGATGGCCTGTAATTCTTCCATCCCTTCCGGAAAGAAGATAGATCAGTGGCCCTCTATATTTCCGGATTATGCGGAAGTGACCATTCCTCCTAATATAGCTCCTTTGAATTTCTCTCTTACCACACCTGCTAAAACGGCTTATGCCCGGTTTAGTTATGAAAATCATTCCTTTCAGGTAAAAGCGAAAAACGGAGTGTTTTCTCTTCCTACGAAAAAATGGAAAGAGATTCTGCGGTTAGCGAAGGGGAATCAACTGGAAGTAACGGTTTCTGTGGAAGAGGAGGGAGGCTGGTCACAGTACCGGTCGTTTACTGTTTTTGTGGCGGAAGAGCCCGTGGATCCTTATCTTGCCTACCGGCTGATTGAGCCGGGATATGAATTATGGAACCGGATGGGGATTTATCAGCGGGATCTCGAAAGCTTCAGTGAAACAGCTATTATGGAGAATAAAAGTACCCGCCATAATTGCATGAATTGCCATTCTTTTTGTATGCAGGACCCGGAACAGATGTTGTTCCATATGCGTGGAAGTGTTCAGGCGACTATCCTGGTGAAAGATGGCCAGGTAGAGAAATTGAATACCAAGACGGACCAGACGATCTCCCCGTTGGTCTACCCCTCCTGGCATCCCTCCGGAAAATATGTGGCTTTTTCAGTGAATGATACCAAACAATCTTTTCATTCCCATGATCCGAACCGGATAGAGGTTTTTGATATGGAGTCGGATGTGGTTGTGTATGACACGGAAAAGCATGAGATCATCACCTCTTCACTGTTGTCTTCAAAGGATGACTTTGAAACATTTCCGGCCTTTTCGCCGGATGGGAAGCGGATGTTTTTCTGTACGGCAAATGCCCGTCCGATGCCTTATGAATATGATGAAGTGAAATATAGTTTATGTTCCATTTCTTTTGATCCCGTTTCCCGGACATTCGGAACGGAAGTGGATACGCTTTATCATGCCGGACATGCCGGACAAAGTGTTTCTTTTCCCCGCGTTTCTCCCGATGGAAAATACCTGCTGTACACTCTCTCCGGTTATGGGAATTTTTCTATCTGGCATAAGGATGCAGACCTTTATATGGTCGACCTCACTTCGGGTGAACATCAGGCATTGGATTTGTTGAATAGTGATGATGTGGAAAGTTACCACTCCTGGAGCAGTAATAGCCGCTGGGTGGTTTTCAGCAGCCGGAGGATCGATGGTTTGTATACCCGTCCTTATGTGGCTTACATCAATGAAGAGGGGCAACCAGCCAAGCCATTCCTCCTACCTCAGAAAGATCCCGGTTTTTACGATCGTTTTATGAAGTCCTATAACATTCCGGAGTTTATCACTGGTAAAGTAAAAGATCACCGGAGAGAAATTAGCCTGAAGGCTAAAAAAGATCCGGGAATAAATCTCAGATATATAGAGTAAAATAAGAAGAGGCTGTCCCGAAAGTCTATAGACTTATTGATAAAGTTTAGATTTATAAGTAATTACCCCCAATAGGGGGTAAATGTGAATAACCGCGGGTGAAACCCGTGGCAGATAGAGACTCTCCTCATTATCAACCCTAAAAGGGTTGAACCCACTTCGGGGTTCTTAGTAGGAGGATACTATCTGCCACGGGTTTCACCCGCGGTTATTCACATTCAAGCCCTCCGGGCTTACACTCTGCGACTTTATCAATAAGTCTATAGACTTTCGGGACAGCCCTTTCTATTTAATAAACACCTGTGCGTGTATCCCACCACATTTGTTTTCCCCAGAGGTTATCCACGACATCTACATCAAACTGTGCACAGTTTGCACTGTTCAGGTTGCGCTCTTTATCCGGATAAGGAGAACGGAAAGGAGGTACATTGTGGTTTGAGTAATTGGCCGGGCGTCCGGGAGCAGGATAAAGTTCTGAAGGAATACCTGTACGACGATACAGGGACCAGCCTTCCATTGCCTGTTTGAACATAGCTACCCATTGTTCATACCAGATCTGCTCTTTTTCACCGGTAAATTTGCCACTTCCTGAAAGATAGGCCTCTGCGTCAGCAGAAGAGATTCCATTTTCTTCCAGCGAGTAGGACACTGCTTTGTTATAGGCTTCTTCTGCAGTAATCCCACCGGTATTCCATCCTAACATGGCCGCTTCAGCAATAATAAACCAGGGTTCAGCTACACGCATGTAAGGAGAAAATCCTCCTAAATCCTGTCCGTAGCGATATCCCCAGATAGAATATTGATTGGCAACGGCATTGGAAGAAGCACCAATTGTATATCCCCTAAATCTTGGGTAATCCTCCACATATCCATCCTGTCCGGGAGATAGTTGGCTGAGGGATGTGGGAGTACAATAGACTTCAATACGAGGATCATTGTTTTCTAATAGGTGGTTTACCATTACATCGGATGCACAATATTCTGTTTTACGGGTACGGTATTGATCAGCTATAGGTTCGTAATAGTTCGGATCAGTACCAATCCACCAGAAGAAAGCATTGTCATCGTTACTTTCCATAATAGGATACTTCGTAGAATTCCCTAATACTTCTTCAATGGTTGTTTTAGCTAATTCCGGTGATACTTCGGAGATACGGATGGCTAAACGAAGACGCAACGAATTACAGTATTTCTGCCATTTTTTTGACATCCCCATTGAATAGCAAATCTCCTTCTCCCAGGTTGTCTGTACCTTCTCCGGAAGCAAAACTGTCGGCTGTTTCCTTTAATTTGGCCAATAAAGCCGGGTAGATCTCTTCCTGTGTCTCATATTTGGGTTGTAGAACACCCTCCTTTATTTTTACAGCATCTTTATAGGGAACATCCCGCCAGCGATCTGTTGCAATATGCATCAGGTGTACTTCCATTACGTTGGCCACATTTAGCATGTTATAATTGGAAGCATATTCGGAGCGATCCTGGATATCTTTTACGTTATTCAGAATACGATAAAGGTATTCCCAGTTGGTATCCTGGACACCAGGACGGAAATTGTAACGGGCTTCATCAATGTAGGTCATTTTAGAAGCATATCCGCAGAAAGTCATGGGTTCATCCATGGCGAACCACCGGTCGTATAAACGGTAGGAGGTATAATACAGTACATAGGCCAATAAGTTGGTAGTCGGAACCTCCTGAGGTTTATCCGGATTCGTATTAATCTCATCAAAAGAATCTGTACATCCGCTGAATGTCAATACAGAAGCGATTAATAGAATAATTGAATTGTTGATATATTTTTTCATCTGAATACTTCTTTTTATTAGAATGTTACACCTAATTTAATACCAATACTACGGGAAGGAGGATAGGAGTTTGATTCAAAACCAGCTCCTGAATTATATCCTTTTCTGGTAGATTCAGGGTCATCTCCATATGTCATGGTAGATTCCGGATCAATATGGGCAATATTCGATTTGTGTACCCAAAGCAGTGCCAGGTTGCTTCCGATTAAAGAAACACGTGCTCCTTTGATATACTTGGTTTTTTCTAACATCGCTCTTGGGAAGTTGTAGGTAAGATGAACTTCCCGTAATTTCAGGAACGAACCATTAAATACAGACATTTCAGGAATAGTATAATAATTATAGAAGAAATCTTCTGCATTCACTACAACATCATTAATCTGGCCATCTTCGGTTTTGAATACTTTGTCTGTCATATAATTCTGACCCAGAATTACCCCATTTTCGCGAAGATCTCCTTCTGCTGTAAAATCAAGTATCCCTGTTTGTGCACCAAAAGCTTGAGTAACAGAATAGATGTCTCCTCCAATCCGTAGATCTAATAGAAATCCGAAATTCCAGTTTTTATAGGAGAATTCATTGCTGAATCCGGCTAACCATTTAGGAGTTACATCCCCGATATCTTGTCCTGCTTTGTAGACAGGAATACCATCTTCTACGAGAATAGATCCGTCAGGATTATACACATATCCGTTTCCAACTAATGTTCCCCAGCTTTTCCGACTTTTGCATAGTTGGTCACACCCCAACTGGTACCAATTGTATAGGCTTCTAATTTCTCTCCGGTAACAGGGTCTGTGTATAATTCATCAATGCGGCTTCTGTCTCTTGACCAATTGATGGTAGAGGTCCAGCTAAAGCCTTTCGGATTTTTGATGATATCTCCGGATACCTGTAATTCCACCCCTTTATTACTGATCTTACCGGCATTGATATACATGGCGTTGTAACCGGTAGAAGTGGCTACGTTCGCATTCATAATCTGGTCTGTTGTTGTTTTTTGATAATAAGCCACATCCAAACGTAGGCGATTGTCTAATAAACTGGTTTCCAAACCAATTTCCCAGGTTTTTACACTTTCCGGACGTAACTTGGTTGGTGGTAAAACATATGGATTGTAGAACAAAGTGGTTCCATTGAAAGATCCGGTAATCAGTTCATAATAGGCGTTCGAAAGGTAAGGATCAGTAGCAGATCCGATTTTTGCCCATCCTCCACGAAGTTTCAGGAAGTTTAGTACGTCATTTTGAAGATCTTCAAATGTCTCAGTTAGAATCCAGCTACCACTGAACGAAGGATAGAAGAATGAATCCTCAATCGTTGAATCCCAGTCATTACGAACACTGATGTCTACGTATGCCATACTTTTATAGCCAAAAGATGCATTTCCATAGACGGAATTGGAACGGCGGTTGGCATGTTTATTGATTGCATAAGCAGAACCATGTGCATTAGCCACGGTGAAAATACCTTCCGCTGTCAATTCATCCGCACCTGTACCATTCAGCGCAGTCCGGTAATCCCGGTAATTCGCTCCTGCGAGAACATCTACAGAGAAATCATCGAATCGTTTATTGAAATAGGCGATGAAATCAGCATTCACTTCTGTCATACTTCTATCAAAATTACGGAATTTACCATTTGGATAATCAATATTCCAGAGAATCCGGGAGAACTGATTTGAATTATAATGATCTAAACCTACACGTCCTTCAAATTTCAACCAATCCGTTGGTTTAATCCATAAAGATGTTTTTCCATAAATACGGTCACGGTCATAACTGTTCGTGTTTTTATGTAATGTCCAGTATGGATTTGCATGGAAAGACTGGATCCAGTTATAATGGGTGTAACGCCCTAATTCATCTTTCTGGTCCCAGTTTGCTTTCAGGTCTTTCATATCTACCTGGCGTCCGAACCACTGCATAATAGACTGGAGTGGATTCGTTGATTCATAATCGGTACCCGGCAGGTTATCACTTTTGGTTTTAATATAATTCGCTGATATATCAAAATCAATATATTCATTAAATGCCATTTTCGTATTGATCGCCATCGCGTATCTTTTCTGGTCTGTATTAGGCACAGTCCCTTTTTGATCCCGAAAAGATAAAGAAGCTCTGGTAGAGGATTTATCAGTTGTAGGAGAAACGGACAAGGTATGATTCATGGTAACCCCGGTTTCAAAGAAATCTTTGATATTATTAGGATTTGATACCCATGGAGTTGCCTGACGTACACCGTTTACCTCCGGGCTGTTGTATTGTGGTAACATCAAACCGATATCTAAACGCGGTCCCCAGGATTCATCAGCATTGTCATTTGGCCCATTTCCATAACCATCGACATATCGGTATCCTTCCTGTAAGGCAAACTCCTGATAGGTTAAATGACTGAATTCTCCATTTTTCCAATCATATTCAGAAGCATAATACCCCTGGCCATATTTATTCTGGAGTTTAGGCAGGTTATACATACGGTCCATGGTGATGTCCATGTCATAGTTAATTGTCACCCCTTTGTCTTTCGTTCCCGTTTTAGTGGTGATAATAATAACTCCGTTACCGGCACGCATACCATACAGAGCGGCTGATCCTCCTTTCAGTACGGAAATAGAAGCAATATCTTCCGGGTTAATATCATTCAGACCACTACCAAGATTAACAGAAGCACTTTTACCGTTATCATTTGCGATCGGAACACCATCCACTACGATTAAGGGCTGGTTGTCTCCAAAAGAGGAATTACCGCGGATCACGATATTCTGGGATGCTCCTACCTGGCCTCCTTGTGAAGTTACCTGTAATCCGGAAACTTTACCGGATAAAGAAGTTGCCAGACTGGATTGCCCGGCTTTGGTAAGTTCATCGGATTTCACTTCCTGCAAAGAATAGCCTAAGGCTTTCTTTTCACGGGAGATACCCATCGCTGTTACTACTACTTCATCCAAAGCCTGCGAGGAAGAACTCAATGTTACTCTGACTACAGGAGCTATAGCCACTTCCTGAGGCTCCATACCTACATAGGAAACGATCAGAGTCTGTGCTGAACTATTATAGAAAAGAAGAGAAATATCGTGGCTTAGTGTTAAAATGTCGTTTTTTTTGAAAAAAGAGTATGATTTTATTGATAATTATTCTCTAAACACCTACTTTTGCAAAAAAAATCGCGAAAAACGTATATTTCTTTATACAAGCGGATCAGATCCATAATTGTTTATCGATTTGACCCGGGACGCAAGAAAGTAGGTATTGTATAGAGAATGAAATGTAAATAATTACTAATGGTAAAACACTATATCCTACGTCAAATTCAATTAACATCCCGTAAGAAAATTGTCTTTCTTAATAGGTTTTTCATGACCTTTTGATAATATTGAGCTGGAAAATATAAATTTTAGTTCAGGAGATGTGGTGTTTTTAATTTTTTTATTAGTTTTGCAACTGTTTTGGTTATATAGGTTGTGTCGAAAAAATAGTAAAATTAGTTTTTTAATTCATAAGTTAAACAAAAAAGTGCGTCTATGAAAAGGTTGACTTGTCTTTTATTTTGCCTTGTATTAGGTATTGGATTGGCCACCGCTCAAACGACTAATGTAACAGGTACTGTTATATCAGGCGATGATGGTGAACCAATTATTGGTGCATCTGTGGTTGTAAAAGGAACAACTACAGGTACTGTGACAGATTATGATGGTGCATTCTCTTTAAATGTACCAAGTTCAGCACAGACTCTGGTCGTTTCATATGTAGGTATGGAACCTCAGGAGGTAGCTGTAGCGCCTGTAGTCAGAGTAACATTGAGCTCTTCATCTTTAGCATTGGATGAGGTCGTTGTTACTGCATTAGGTATCTCCCGTGAAAAGAAATCTTTGGGTTACGCTTTGCAGGAAGTTAAATCTGATGAATTGACAGCGGCCGGACAATCTAATTTAGCCAGCTCTTTATCTGGTAAAGTTGCCGGTGTACAGATTACTTCCCAGGGTAACCAGGTAGGGGCTTCTCAAAACATTGTGATCCGTGGTAATTCTTCATTTAGTAATAATGATCCATTGATCGTAGTGGATGGGGTACCTATTTCAAATGACAGTAACAGAGCATTAGATGCAGAGGCTGTAAACGTTGGTTCCGGTTTGAATGACATCAATCCGAATGATATAGAGTCTATCTCTGTATTGAAAGGGGGATCAGCCGCACTATATGGTATGCGTGCCGGTAATGGGGTAATTATTATTACGACCAAATCAGGAAGAAGAGATAAAGGGGTGACCGTTTCTTATGACGGAGACTTTACCGTAGATCAAATGTATAACTTCCCTGGCTACCAGAATCAATACGGACAAGGTAGTAGCGGTAGTGAGTATGACTGGAAAAACAGTAATACAGGATTATCTTACCAGGATTACGCCCGTCAGTATAGCTACTCCTATAATGATGGTAGAGGAAATGGTGTAAATGATGACTTTGATGAATCATGGGGTCCTCGTCTGGATATAGGATTGAAATTGCCACAATATAACAGTCCGGTTGTAAATGGTGTTCGTGAAGCAACCGATTGGATTTCACATCCTAACAACGTTAAGGATTTCTTCCGTGTAGGATTTACTACAAACCATACAGTCTCGGTTGCTTCCACATCAGAACATGCAAGCACCCGTGCTTCTCTTTCTTACCGTGGACAGGAAGGTACGACTCCGAATACGGACCAGAAACGGTATGCTGCAACAATCAGTTCTAAATTTGATGTAAACAGATATATTGAATTTGATTTGTCAGCCAACTATAGTCATACGCATAGTGATAACCTGCCAGGTAATGGGTATGACGGTCGTAATGTTATGCAGTCTATTGGACAGTGGTTTGGACGTCAGGTCGATATGAAAGACCTGAAAGCTAACTGGGATCAAAAAGATGAAGCCGGAGAATATACTCACTATAACTGGCAACATCAATATGCTGTGAACCCGTATTGGGTAGTAAATAAAAATTTGAATGAATATACCCGTGACCGTATGTTTGGTAAAGCATCTTTATGGTATAAGCCAACAGACTGGTTAAAATTTGAAGGACGTCTGGGATTAGACCACTTCAATTCAGATCAGCATTCTACTGTACTTTGGAGTGTAGATTATCCTGAGGGATTCTTTAGAGATTTTATGCGTAAATCCACTGAAGTAAATGCAGATTTCATTGCGTATTTTAATAAGAATGTAGCTGATTTCAACATTAGTGCTATTGCAGGTGCTAATTACAGAGACCTGTATGCCTATGAAAAACGTATGGGGGCACCCGAATTAGTAGTTCCTGGTTTATATACTATTTCAAATTCAAAAGGATCAGCTTATACATATATGCAGCATGAAACCCGTCGTTCCAATTCAGTGTATGCCAATGTATCTTTAGGCTGGAAGAACCAGTTATATGCAGATATCAGTGCTCGTAATGACTGGGATTCAACCATTGAAGAGTCTTTCTTCTATCCCTCATTTAGTGGAAGCTGGATTCCTACCGAAACATTTGAAGGCTTCGGAGAAGCAATTGCACTGAATTATTTGAAAATTCGTGGAGGTTGGGCTAAAATCGGTTCTGCTACAGATCCTTATTATATTGGAAGATATTATACTGCATACTCAGGAGGTAACCTGAACGGAAACGTATTATACTACAATCCGACGACCAATCCTCCGATAGACCTACGTCCGGAAATGGTGAAAACCTGGGAAATTGGAGTAGAAGCAAACTTCCTGAGTAACCGTCTGCATTTGGACGCTGCTTACTATCATAGAGTAACGACTGACCAGATTATGCAGGCAAATATAGCAACATCGACAGGTTATAGCTCCATGTTATTGAATGCAGGTAAAGTAAAGAACAGAGGAGTTGAATTACAGATTTCCGGTGATATCATTAAAAATCCGAAAGGATTTAACTGGACAGCTACACTAAACTGGTCTAAAGATAAGAGTAAAATTATTGAATTATATGAGGATCCTAATACTGGCCAGAAGCTGGAAGCTTATGAGATCTTCCATAACTGGAGTGTTTATAACTATGCTATGCCGGGTAAAAGCTGGGGCACCTTGGTTGGAACAGGTTTAGTATATAATGAAGATGGGTCTATTCTTGTGGAAGATGGTATACCGGTTTATGAAGCTAATAAAGAAATTGGTGATGTGACTCCAAGCTGGTTAGCTGGTTTCAGAAATGAATTCTCCTTCAAGGAGTGGTCATTAGGATTCCTGCTTGATTTCCGTAAAGGTGGTGATATTTATTCTATTAGCCAGGCATTCGGAGCATATACCGGTATTTATGATTTTACTGCTGACGGTGGTATCCGCGAAAACGGTATGGTGTTAGGACGTGATTTTATGACCGATAAAGTCTTTAAAACAGCAGACGGACAGGTAAACAACGAAGTGGTTAATCCACAGGATTTCTTCTCTTATTTCTATACAATCGGAGAATTAGCAGTAGTTGACGGATCATTCCTTAAATTGCGTGAAGCGTATATTACCTATACATTCCCAAGAGCGATGTTGGAAAGAACTAAATATATCAAAGGTTTAAGAGTTTCCTTAATCGGCAATAACCTGGCATTGCTTTGGACCCATAAATCCAACTTGATCAATTTGGATCCGGAAACTACTATGTCTGCAGATAACAGAGGTGTTGGTTTTGAATCCAACTCCTATCCTCCAACACGTAGCTTCGGTTTGAAACTACATGTAACATTCTAATTGGTTGAATTAAAAAGAAATTATCAGTATGAAAAAATATATAAATAAAACTTTAGCAGGCATTCTGGGAATAAGTATGCTATTTGCGGGTTGTACGAACTCCTTTGAAGAGATCAATACTAACCCTGATAAACCAGTAGATGTGCCGGTTGAAAATATTTTTGCTTATGCGACCTATTGGACTGCTTTCAGATTATATGACCGTTGGTTTGCACAGGATGAACCACAATCATTCTGTGGGTATGTATCCAAAATGAATTATATTGACGAAGCAAAATATCAGTATCGTGCCAGTATACGTGAAAGCAACTGGGAATATTTGTATGGTGCATTTCTGAACTTCCGTGATGTACAGGAACGTACAGAAGAGATTAATCCGAATCTTTACCATGCAACCAGAGTTATGGAGGCACATGTTATACAAATTGCAACAGATCGTTGGAGGGATGTTCCTTATACGGAAGCCGGTAAATTGTCAGAAGGTATTCTGACACCTAAATATGATACCCAAGAGGAAATTTATCCGGCTCTTTTAACTTTATTGAAAGACGCTGCCGATGGATTTGCAGACAATAATTCAGGTACTATCGGAGGAGATCTTTTATTCGGTGGAGATGTAACCAAATGGCAGAAATATTGTAATTCACTTCGCCTTCGTTTAGCTATCCGTATTTCAGAAGTGAGTCCTGCATTGGCTAAACAGACAGTGGAAGAGGTTTTGGGAAATCCGGGTAGGTATCCGGTAATGACTTCAAATGATGATAATGCGTTTTTCTGGTGGACAGATGAAAATGCAACTTACTATGAACCGATCGCAGACCAGTTCCGTACCCGTCAGGCAGAATATTGTGCCTCGGATGTGATGGTAGACTATATGGTGGAAAATGCGGATCCACGTATCGGAGTATTCTTTGATCCTACTCCTTTAAGCCAGATGCCGGATGACGAAGATTATACTCCGGATTATCCTAAATATAGAGGTTATACGATTGGTGCATCATCCAATGCAATAGTTAAATTATATTCTATCTGGGGATATAAATACGCACAGGATTTGGCTGGATTTTCACCTTTCATGCGTGTAGCAGAAGTTTATTTCCATATCGCGGAAGCCTCTATGTTAGGTTATAACACAGGAACAACAGCGGAAGAAGCTTATAATAAAGCTGTCAGATTCTCTATGGAAGAAAATGAAGTAAGTCCGGAAGATATTGAAACATATATGGCTGATGCTGGTAAATTTGACGGAACAATCAAAAAAATCTGGTATGAAGAATATATAGCTATGTTCAAACAGGCGATGGAAGGTTGGTCTTTGTATCGTCGTACAGGAATGCCGGAAACAATGTATATTGCTCCGGGACGTGCTAATATTTATTCAAACCATAATGTTCCTCCTTTCCGCTCACCATATCCAATAACAGAAATGAATTTAAATGGAGCTAATAATGCTCCTTACAACGCAGAGATTGTAGATGACTTCTGGGGAAAACAAATGTGGTGGGATACACGTACAGGTGTTTATTGATTTAATAAATCTAATTATATAATAAAAGGCTGCCGGATTTCCGACAGCCTTTTTTGTGAACTAAGTAAGGGAATTCTGGATCAAATTTATTCATATGAAATAATTGAATAATATTTGAGAATAAAATAAAAGATGTTTTTTATTTAAGTATGTTCCGTCTTAAAATAGGTGGATACAAAAAAACTAATTATAGATAAAAATTTATAACAATCATAGAGCACATTGAGCTTTAAATATGAAAATGCCTAATTGAACCCATTAAAAAAACCGGTGGAGATAAATCCATCGGTTCTTATAATTTTGGATTATAAATCCTGTCTACCTATTTTAGGACGGGAGAAAGTTAAAAGTTTATGAATATCTATGATTTTTGTTTATATATCCTTGTCCAGTGGAAGAATAGAAATTATATCATTACAAGTCCTTTTCAATTCTTGTTTAGCATACATATTTAGGAACTCCGCAACTTTTAGTTGTACATACTGAACCAGTATGTGGCTCAATATATCCTCCAGTAACTTTTTTCAAATCTTCCTTATTTAATTTAGTCAGATTCTCTTTCTTGAAAATTAATTTTTTATCTTTCATAATTGTTTTTCTAAGTTGCCATCTAATTAATTACATGAAATTTTTTAGCAGCGGTATTTCTGCTCAATACAGTCATTTGTTGTACACTTAGAGTCTGTAGGAGCTGGAAAAATATTACCACCGGCTAATTTTTTCAAATCCTCTTTATTTAACTTGACGAGGTTTTCTTTCTTAAAATTTAATTTTTTGTTTTTCATAATTGACTTTTTTAATGATTATTGAATATAGTGTATATATAAAAGAGATAATTTTTATTTTATCTCTATTTGTTAACAGGCTTTTTTAGGGTCTGTACAACTTCTGGTGGTACAATATACAGAGGTTGGATCAGGCTCCATACCACCTCCTACTATTTTTTCAAATCCTGTTTGTTCAGTTTTACAAGGTTCTCTTTCTTAAAATTTAATTTTCTGGTTTTCATAACTTTCTTATTATAGGATTACTAAATAAAAA
>JAJQEE010000027.1 GCA_021201865.1 Tannerellaceae bacterium
TCCAAGAGGTAGAAAAACAAATTAGAATGATTAAATAATAAAAGAGAAAACCAACGTACATTTGGTTTTCTCTTTATTTATTCTTAAAAAAAATGGGTTAATCAAACACATATAACACCGTTACAACATGCCGGAGAAATGGAATTTACGGAAATCGCCCGGATATTGCAACCTTAAAAACGTTTTGACTATTCTGCCGTATCCCCCTGCTTATTGAATTGTTTCCTATATTTTGAGGGAGACATCCCCATAGCCTTTGTAAAAACCCTGACGAAATGAGGCAGGTCATTAAATCCCACCATAAAACAAATCTCCGAAACCTGTTTACGCGAATGTTTTAGCAATTCGCAGGCAGTATTCAGACGGTACCGGCAGACAAACTGTGAAAAGGTCATCCCCTTACTACGTTTGAAGTACGAGCAAAAAGCAGAGCGGTTCATGCCCACTTCCGCAGCAATCTCCTCTAATGCAATTGAGTGGACATAATGCGCCATCACATAGGTAGAAATTTGCTGCATACGCCTTACATCCCGTTCAATCCGCATAGGCTTACCCACCGAAACATAGTCAGTCGAACCAAAAACAACAGGCAACAAACGAAGCATTTCACACAAGCGTTCCAGTTCATCCATCTTATTCATTTGTTTAAGCGCTCTACGGATGACACGGGAACTTTCAGTTCCATACTTCAAAGCATCTTCTGGAAAGATTGTCCCCACCATACGGTTTCGTAGTTCGGGAAATTGCTCCATACACCTTACTACAAATGAATGGCTAAAAGCCACCATCAGATAACGTATATTACCATTATCATCCGCCGAATCGGGAATAAACTCCCAGTGATGCGACATCCCCGGAGGGATTAACACCACATCACCCTCCGAGAAAGGTTGCACCGTGTCGCCAGCCATCCGGTTACCATATCCATGAATTACATAATACAACTCCCACGCATCATGCTGATGCAATCTGGCTTCCAAACAGGGAGTAATACGGATATCCACAAAAAAGAAGGAATGATTCTCCGGGTCGGGCAATTCATAAGGGATGATTGTTTCTTCCATTCAGGATATTTTATGGGTCGAATACAAATCTACAACAAATATTAGAAACAATAACACAAATATATAACAAGAACACCCCATACATTTGCATCAGAAAAAGACATACCCACTAAAAAAGAGTTATTATGGAATTTTACGAAGTACTAAACCGGAGAAGAACCATCCGGGATTTTTCCGACAGGGAAGTGAGCAACGAAGTATTGGAAAAAGTGCTGGATGCTGCATTCAAAGCTCCAACCAACGACCATTTACGACAATTGGAATTTGTCGTTGTACGAGGACAGGAAAACATCACCCGCCTAATCTCGCCCATAACCGAAAACACCCGGAAAATACAGCAGGCAGGACTTGAAGCCGCGGGAGATACAATGGATGAAGATGAACACGCCATGTTTGTTGATGCACTACCCAAACAGCAACGTATGCTCATACAGAGCAACTGCCTCGTTCTACCATTCTTCCGTCAAAAAGACTATCCGCTATGCCGGCCTGCCGGCCAAAGTTCCCTAAACTATTTTGCCTCCGCATGGGCAGCAGTAGAAAATATTCTGCTGGCAGCCACGGCTGAAGGACTCGCATGTGCATTCCGAATCCCCATTGGCAACGAACCGGAACACGTGAAACAAGCCGTTGGCGCACCTGACGAATATGAGTTTACCTGTTTTCTTGCCATCGGCTATGGCGCCACCGATGCACACATCTGCAAACAAAAAGAAATTTGTGTGAAGGACAGGATTCACGCAAACGTCTGGTAGTCTCGTATATCACCGCTGGCACCGCTGGCGCGGACTTGGAGTCCGTGCCTCTGTATCTTTTATTTATTGTATTGGCACAGATAAATATCTGCGCCAGCGAGAGAATACTTCATAAAGAAAATTATATTTTTGCAGATAATATCTACTAATAAAATGAACATAGTATGAGAAAGAATTTCGGAGCAAAACCGTTGAGCTATCCGCAGCCTGTCTTCATCATCGCCACATACGACGAAGACGGCACACCCAACGCCATGAACGCAGCCTGGGGCGGCATTAGCGAAATGAAAGAAATCAGTATCTGCATCAGTGCCGGACACAAAACAACAGCCAATATCCTGATTCGCAAAGCCTTCACCGTAAGTATGGCAGAAGCCGGACAGGTAGCCGCCTGCGACTATGTGGGGATCGTGTCGGGCAATAAAGTAGTAGACAAATTCACCAAAGCGGGATTCCATGCCATAAAATCAGAATTCGTAGATGCCCCTCTGATTGAAGAACTCAGCATAGCCATAGAATGCAAACTCATAGAGTTCAATCCGGAAACGGGCATCCTACGGGGTGAGATTGTCAATGTAAGTGTCGACGAACGTGTGCTCGACGAAAACGGCAAGGTAGACCCCGCAAAGGCAATGCCCCTCATTTTCGACCCGTTCAACAATGACTATCTGAAAGTAGGTGAAAAGGTAGGAAAAGCCTTTTCAGACGGAAAGCAACTGAAATAATCCAATAACAAACAGGGAACTATCAGGAAACCCTTGATAGTTTCCTACGAATATCTGAAAGTAAAGGCAACAAATTACTTTTCAATGCATGTAATCCGGTATGCCCGGTAATCTGCCCGGAAGATAAATCCTTGCGAAAATGATATCTTTGTAGTTATTAAAACAAAAATATGTATCAGGCAATATCTTCCATCGCAGCTTTTCAGGCTTTATTTTTCAGTGTACTGATTCTTACGAAAAAGAATAAAAGTATGCTGGATAAACACCTATCCTCATGGTTACTGCTTTTGACTCTAAACATTCTTTGTATTTCTGTGTCGCAGAATGAAAATTTACTGTGGTCTGGTTTCTTAGTTTATCCGGTTTATATCCTGGCCGGTTTACATGGTTTCTCTATCTATCTATGTACCAAATCATTGATAAATAATTCAGCGAAAGATTTCAAAAAAGAACATATAACCCTTATTGGATACCTGATTTTGCTCTTATTGGATTCATTCTTTACCATTCATATCCAGCAGAAACAGCCATCATCATCAGGATAATAGCCTTTCTATGGAACGGATTACTTGTTATTCTTGCCGTCAGGTTGTTCCATCACTATAAGAAGTTTCTGCTCAGCAATTTCTCCAATATACAGAAGTTAAGTTTTGACTGGATGAGGTTTTTGGCTTTCGGGTTGATTATTTTGTTAAGCGGAGCATTGATATTGGTCGTACTTCATGAGTTCTTTTCCTATCCTTTTTCCTTATATAATGCTTTTGCCATTGTCGTCTTGCTATTTGTCAATATAGTAGGATTCAGAGGGATTAAACATAGTAACCTGTTTAACCAAATCGTCATTCCATATAATGAAGTACAAACAGAAGAATCAATAATCAATGAAGATAATTCATACGCTAATTACGGACTAAAACAAGACGATGCAACCCACCTTTCGGAGAAACTTACACACTATATGCAAAACGAAAAACCATATCTTACCATGGCTCTGACCCTGAAAGACCTTGCGTCCGCTTTAGATACTTATCCTCATTACATTACACAAGTACTAAACACCGTTTTTAATCAGAATTTTTACGACTTCATTAATAACTACCGTATAGAAGAAGTTAAAGAACGACTAAAGGATTCCCGATACCAGAACTTAACCGTATTAGCCATTGCCTATGATTGCGGATTCAATTCCAAATCAACCTTTAACCGGACTTTCAAACAAAAAACAGGATTTACCCCAACCCAATACCGCAACAACTAACCCCTGAGAATCAATTCAATTCCCGTCCTACTTATATGAGTAAGACTCTTCTTTTTTATAAATAAGTCCCATTCGCACGAGTGAGACGACCCTCCTTATTAAATACTTTTTCTTTGTATCATTTTACATTTAAAAATAAACAGTATGAAAATCGAAACAATTCAATCCAAGGGATTTGCACTATCTATTATTCTCTTTCCAATCATGTTATTAATTGGATTTCTCATGCATCCCGATTTGATAGAGATGAAAACACTAAACACTGCGCAGAATCTTGCCGACCGCTTTCATAACAATAACCTTTATCATATCGGACATTTTATCGTTATGATGGCTGTTCCATTAATAATAACAGGAATGATAGGCATACTGAACAGGCTTCAGGGGAAAGGAAAAAAGTACGGTTTCTGGGGTGGAGTTATTGGCATCTTCGGGGCATTTATTTTAGCCGTTGATAAAGGAGCGTTATGCCTCGTCATGTCCGCTTTCGATACACTTCCGGAAAACCAGTTCCAGCAGTTTATCCCTTATCTGGATGTAATCGTACAGAAAGCCGGACTTCTGTGGATTGTTTACTTTCTGCCTCTGCTGCCTTTGGGAGCCATTATACAAACCATCGGGCTAATAAAAGAGGATATAGTACACAAATGGCAGGGTTATCTCATTATTACCGGGTTACTACTGTTAAATAATCCTGAAATAGAGTTGATAAGCACTGTCGGCAGTATATTAATGTGCGCAGGTTATATCCCGTGGGGACTGAAAGAATTGGTTTTCCTGCAAAACCAACCGTGTATAAACGCCATCTGATAGAACTGCACAGGGTTTTCAAATCCGGCAGCCCCAATTATACCCGCCACTTCCACAGGAGGCAAAAACGAAATTCCGCTCTGGTGAGTTTGCCGGATACTTTCGATATTTTGCGATTGAACATTCCCATCCATCATCATACTTGCCCATACATGCAGCATCGGTTCGTATTCACAGGAGTTTATATCACCCGAAAGGTCAGCACTTATAAGTAAACCTCCCGGTTTTAGTCTTGCAGCTATATTCCGGAAAAACGCGGTACGTTGTTCTTTATCCTGTATAAACTGTGATACCAGAATAGAAGTAGCCGCATCATAGTCATCCGGTAAGGAAAGATTCTCCAGGTAATCCGCATGAAACTCACAACGGTCTTCCATTTCCATTTCTTTAAGCCTTCTGCGGCAAACATCTAACATAGCGGCAGACGGGTCAACAGCCGTAAACGTCCAGTGTGGAAACTTTTTAGCCATGTAAACGAGTTCAGCACCCGTCCCAGCGCCTACACAAAGAATCCGCGCCTTTTCAGGAATTCCCGCAAGAACAGCACCCATTAATAAATGTAACGAATCATTCACCGCAGCCAGTTTCTCCCATGTCTTATCATAAGACCCAGCCGCATTATCAAAAATCTCTTTTATCTTATCTTTTTTCATATCATTTTATACTATCCCCCTCAGGATAAATTACTCATTTTTTGTTTTTGCTGCTTTGTAATCCTTATTACAAATTCTGTCTTCCCCTGTGTATAGTCTTCCCTGTTATTTTTATATTTTTCAGCTAATGAATATTTCAATTTTGCGTATTCATCCCGAATGTCCGGATTTTCACGCAAACTGTCCCTGAAATAGATTTCGTCTGGTGGAGAATCCCCTTTCTCCCGAATGTGTAAATGATAAGCATGTGCAGATAAATAATGTTCATCATATCCTTTGCCAAAGGTCATTTTTTTCTCTTTTTCTGCATTATCCATATTCTCATAGCCGGCTTGTATTAATTTTTGAACGAGCGTCTGTTTCAACTCATCATTCAAATCCGCCACTTCGACCAAAATATCAATCGTGGGTTTAGCGGCAAGCCCTTCAACAGAAGTACTACCAATATGTTCTATATTGAATAATAAGCCTTTGCCCAACACGCCTGCTATTAAACTCTTTTCTTCCTCATAAAGTATTTTCCAGTCAGGATTATAGGGAGTGATATGGATAGGAAATAATTTCCCTATTTCTTCAATGGGTAAATCGTCCAGTTTCATAGTTAAATCGTTAATACTTTTTCTCCGTTTTTTAAATACTCTGTCAAATATTTCCCCATATACCTTACATTTACCCCTAACTTAGACAATGTTTCTGAAACATGAAAAGTATCACAACAATCTTTGCAGGCTTCTACAGATATGCCATTATTCAACATCTCTAAAATCTCCGTCTGGACTTGTGTGTCATGACCGGCAAGTTTTACGGACGCTCCCCATAATATTACGTTTACCTCTTTCCACCATTGCCTTTTTTTCGAGTTAATAGCATACATGGAAAGCATATTAAATATGGTATCTTTATTATCCGTTGTCCAAAGAATATTCAGTTTATCCATTTCTTTATCTTTTTATTAATTTCAATCCTTGTCATCAAACTTTTCCTAAAATTACAAAACATCCATACTCCATCTATAATTTATGAAGGAATCATTTCCGATTTCTCCCCACAACTCCGCAACACACCGCCGGAACTCCCGAAAACGCCAAACCATCCCGCGGAATGGCTTCGGGATTCCCGAAAGTCCCCCGCGAGCCTGCAACACCCTTTCGGAAACCCCGATTACTTTCCGCAGCGCAGCAACACGCTTTCGAAGTTCCCGAAAGCTTCCCGCAAACCTGCGGCATATTTTCGGAGAATTAAGAGACATTAAACATCCGGTATAAGCTGTACGCGGACTTCTTTTCACTTTCATCCCATATCCCAATGATATTAGCAATATAAAACAACATCGCAGACCTATAATCATTTATATTTGCATACATTTACAAAAGAAATGAACGATTTAAATCAGGAAATAGAAAACAGATTAAAAAATCAGGGCGCAGCGTGGATACACTTCGTCAGCATATCGCATTTAGACAAAAGGCAAAACCGCCAGCTCCCAAACGCCATTATTTTTGCACTTCCCCTGACCGCAGCATACATTAAAGAAGTATCCGATACCCCCAACTATGTACAGGCACGGGTAGAAGATAACTTCAATTTCGCGGATGACGATTACCTACAAACCGAACACAAAGCAGGAGAAATAGCAGACCAGTTAGCCCGCTTCATCAACGAAAAAGGCTACAAAGCCATATCCCAATCCGACGAAGCACTACTGGCCGATAACATGTTCAATTTCGAAACCAAAGAATCCGTCCTACCCCATAAAACAATCGCACTCCTTAGCGGAGCAGGATGGATTGGCAAAAACAACCTGTTCATCACCCCTGAGTACGGAGCAGCCCAATGTCTCGGCTCCGTATTAACCGACGCACCCGTAGAAACAGAATTACATGCCCCCCAATCTCCCAAATGCGGCAACTGCAATACATGTGCCGGAATATGTGACAAACAGGTCTTGAAAAAGAAAACATGGCATACCACAGTCACAAGAGACGAAATAGTAGATGTACACGGATGCAGCACCTGTTTGAAATGCCTTATACACTGCCCCCATACACAAACATATATGAAAAGAAATATCCCCAAAAAATAAGTCCCAACATGAAACTAACATTAAAACCCGTCGAAGACAGCGACATCCGGCAAATAGAAATCTGGCTCAACACCCCCCATGTCAAAAAATGGTTTGAAATACCAGAACAGGGTGTATATCTAACAGACTGGCTGAATGAAGTCATCCAACGAAACGGCGAATATTCATGGATAAACTACTTCATCCTGCAATCAGAGGGTCAACCAATCGGATTCGCCCTATACTACGACTGTTGGGATGCCCAGGAAGAATGGTACAACATACCAGCCAAAGGCGAGACATACAGCATCGATTATTTAATCGGTGACGCTCACAATACAGGTAAAGGCTACGGCAAAGAAATGATACGGCTACTGATAAATAAAATCAAACAAAACACCACAGCCAAAAGTATCATCGTACAGCCCGACAACAAGAATGATGCATCCTGCGGCGTCCTCTTAGCAAACGGATTTATCTTCGATAAAGAAAAAACTATTTCATTAAGGAGATTACAGAAAAATACATTGACATCGAAAACTGGAAGCGAAAAGAACACTTCGTCTTCTTCTATAAAATGGACTATCCACAATACAACATCTGTATGGATTTGGACGTAACAAACTTTCTGACTTTCACAAAAAAAGAAAAGTTATCGTTTTACTACTCCATGATTTATGCCGTTACCCGCATTGTCAATGAGACAGAGAATTTCAAATATCGAATAAGAAACGGAAAAGTCATCCTCCATGACTCTATTCATCCCTCTTTTACGGAAATGGATAGCGACACATCCGACGACTTATTTAAGATGATTACCGTAGACTACACCGATTCAATTTCAGAATTTGTACAGGCAGCAGAAAAGGAATGCAAAAACCAGAAGCTCTACTTAGACCCGAAAAAACTAATCGGCAGAGACGACCTAATCTATATAACCTGCATTCCGTGGATATCATTTACCCACCTGTCCCACACTATCTCCCTGAATAAAGACGACGCCGTTCCCCGGATATCATGGGGCAAATATTACAAAAACGGAGATAAAGTACTACTCCCATTTTCAGTACAGGTTCATCACGCATTAGCAGACGGTGTACATGTAGGAAAATACATAGAGAAATTACAAAACTATCTGGATACTATTCAGGAGATACAGGAATAAATGATTAGCAATATGAATAAACAACAATTAGTTTATTCATACAAATCCAAATATATTAGCATATTACTTTCTTCATGTTCTAATTATTTTTTTATTATACAAAAATAAGCTGACTGTTAGGGTAGCTGGTGGTCGCTACGGCTCAAAAAAGGTCGGTTGTATAACTCAAACTGCTAGCAACTGCTGGCACATATATTTGTGCCTGTTGCATAACTTCGGATTATATATTGTATTTTATTTCTACACTTAGATTTATTCCAACATGGTTTCCTTTTTACCCTTAAATTGGCACCATGTTGGATGATAAATCATAAAAATCAGGCTCAAAATAAATCTGCTTAAGTTCACAAGTATGTTTTATAAGATGAGTTGTTAGGCATTTATCATTACTTAAACCGGATACCTGTCAATTTTTCTTCCAGCAATTCCATATCGGCATTTAGTTTCATATCTGTAATACGGGCATATAATTGTGTTGTCCGAATATTTTTATGTCCCAATAATTTAGCTACACTTTCCATTGGGATATCATTGGATAAAGCAATTGTAGTAGCGCAGGTATGTCTAGCTGTATGAAATGCAATTCGCTTATTAATCCCGCATAATTCTGCAGTTTCTTTCAAATATTGATTCAGACGGACTTTAATGGAATTTAATGTATATTAATAAATAAAGCATCTTTAGATTTTCTTTCTACCCTATGTTCTTTTATATTCCACACATCCGGATAGCATTTTAATTGTGTATTAAATGAACATCTCTTCTCATAAACGTCTCAAACGTCTCATAAACGTCTCAATTGGCTAATTGTGCATATGATTGACTTATTTATTTGGAATAATAATAGCATAAGATGCATCATTTAACATACATTTCAAGAGTGAACATAAAACTTTCTCGTATCTTAGTGATATATCTATAATAGTTTAATAAGATAATAATTTGATAATTGAGATGAGATACTCATCTCAATTATCAAATTTACTCAACTTTATACTAAAAGCTCTCAATCCGACTCATTTCTTTCATAATAGTACTATCTAATACTTTCGCATAAATCCGAGTCATTTTAGTATTAGAATGACCTAGCATCTTTGCTATGCTTTCTATCGAAACGCCATTTGCAAGGGTATACGTTGCAAATTGTATGCTCGCTGTATGAGTGGAAAGAGATTTATTAAATCCACAGATTATCCCAATTTCCTTGATATACGCATTCATCTTCTGATTGCTGAGTACAGGTAATAAAGTACCTTTTATAATGCAATCCGGATGGTCTTTGTATTTCTCTATAAGCTGGAGAGGTACATCCATGAGAGGAATATTACACATATTTTTTGTTTTCTGCCGGGCTTTACGAATCCATTTCTTTCCGTTTATATCAATAGAGATATGTGCAGAGGTTAGTTGTTTTACATCGGAAAAGGCAAGTCCAGTAAAACAGCAGAAAACAAATATATCGCGGATTTGTGCCAGACGGGGTATATCAATCGTTTTTTCGATTAATATTTTAAGTTCATGACTTTCCAAAAAATCACGTTCCACATCATCTAAATGAAACCGGATTTCCCTGAATGGGTCACTTTTTAACCATTCTTTCGAAATAGCTAACCGGGTAATCTTTTTAAAATTCTTCAAATACTTGGTGGTAGTATTGTGGCTACATTCTTTTTCAGTTTTATACCAAAACTCCAAATCTTCTATAAACTGACGATTTACTTCATCCAGATAGATATCTTCTTTATTGTACTCCTTCTTTAGAAATTGTTTGATATGTTTCAAGCAGGTCTCATACCGCTGCACTGTAGCCGGAGCATAATCTATACCGGAGAGCTTCCGGCATTTTTCATTATGTTGCTCAAATAATTCAACTAAAGTATGACGTTCAGGCAGGCCTTTTCCCAAATATCTATCCAAGACCTTTTGTGCTGTAATATTTTCTTCTCCGTCTACTTCCATATCACGCTGTATTTTCATGATACGGAGTTTTACAGAGTCCAAATAAAGGTTAAGTTCTTTAGTATACCTATCCTTTTCTATCGCTTTCCCTTTTGCCGAACTCCATTGTTCCGGCTTTACAGTCTTTTTCAGATTTGCATCTACCCGCACACCATTTACTGTTAATCGCAGAAAAACAGGTGCTTCACCATTTCTGTTTAATCTAGTCCTACGAATGTAATAAAGGACACTGAAAGTTGTTCTTTCCATTTTCACTTGATTTTTTTTGGTTGTAAAACTACTAATTTCAAGCGCAAAATCAGGTAAGCAATATACTGCAATTCAATGCTTTAAAACCTTATTCGGTGGCATTTTTTTGACGACAATTTTATGCCACCGAATAAGCCACCTCGAACTTGCATTTTTTCGCATCAACTTGCCGTGTACTAAGAAGAAAAATCCCTGTAAATGAGTCATTTACAGGGATTTTTCTTCTTTTTTCAGTGTCTACTGGCGGAGAGAGAGGGATTCGAACCCCCGGTACCTCTCAGTACGGCGGTTTTCAAGACCGCTGCAATCGACCACTCTGCCATCTCTCCAGTTTATTGTTACGCTTTCTCTCAAACGCGATGCAAAGGTAGGGATTATTTTTTAAGATGCAAACTTTTGATGTGTTTTTTTACTTAACAGTATTAATTTTCTTTATAGGTTTGATGCGGGTTTATACCAATTTTTCTTTTAACTTTGTGGCTATTATTAATTTAGTATCTTAGTAACTATATGAAGAAATTTAATAATCTCTTTACACTTTTAATGGTGCTGCTTCTTGTAAGTTGTACGATGTCCGCTAAACCTGATCCTGAAAACAGTGAAAAAGCATCCAAAGGTGAAGTTGTGATGTTGAATAAAGCTGATTTTCTAACGAAGGTTTTCGATTACGAAAAGAATCAGGATCAGTGGGTATATGAAGGTAATAAGCCTTGCATCATTGATTTCTATGCAGACTGGTGTGGACCCTGCAAAAAGGTCTCTCCTATCCTAAGTGAACTGGCAGGCGTATATAAAGATGATATTATTATATATAAGATCAATGTAGATAAGGAAAAAGAACTGGCAGCTACATTTGGGATCCAGAGTATTCCAACCTTCTTATTTATTCCGGCAGAAGGACAGCCTCAGATTGCTATGGGTGCTCTGCCACGGGAGGAATTCATAAAACAAATTGATAGCTACTTATTAGGTAAATAAACAATCTTTTTACCCAAAAAAGAAAGTGCTGTATAGGAGTCGGACTCATATACAGCACTTTTTATTAGAGAATCATCTTTTACAGGCTTGCTATAGAAAGTCTTTTAACAGCAATTACTTCTATTTCAACCAAACCATTCTTGGGCAATGTTTTTACTGCAACTGCGGAACGGGCAGGAAAACTACTATCGAACTGAGCAGCATAGATTTCATTCATAGCAGCGAAGTCTCCCATATCCGCTAAAAATACGGTTGTTTTTACAATATCATTCATGTTATATCCTGCTGCATCTAAAACAGCTTGGATATTCTTAAAAGCCTGGGTTGTCTGATCCTGTACGGCTCCTGGAACAAATTCCCCGGTCGTAGGATCAATCCCTAATTGTCCGGATGTAAACAACATATCTCCTGCCTGGATAGCTTGACTGTAAGGACCAATAGCCGCAGGTGCATCGGTAGTAGAAATTACTTTTTTCATATTCAATCTTCTATTATTATTAATGAGTTGTTTCATTCATCTGCTGGCGGACTACCTCATAAACCAGTACGGAAGTGGCAACGGATACATTAAGGGATTGGATAGTTCCTAAAATAGGTATTTTGATTATTTGGTCACAGATCCGCAAATTTTCTGTAGAAACTCCTGTATCCTCTGCCCCCATAACCAAAGCGACCGGACCGTCATAAGAGACACAAGTGTAGTTCTCAGCAGCCTTTTCACTGGCAGCAAATACTTTCACTCCACATTCTTTCAAATAGCGAATAGCCTGATTAATGTTTTTTTCTTTACATACGGGAATAATATGCAGTGCGCCGGCAGAGGTCTTGATTGCATCCGCATTTACTGTGACACTCCCTTTGGAAGGAATAACAATCGCATCTACTCCTGCACACTCACAGGTACGGGCAATCGCTCCAAAATTACGAACATCTGTAATACCGTCCAAAAGAACAATAAACGGATTTTTTCCCTGTTCATAGAGAAAAGGAATAATGTCTTCCAGCCGTTGATAGGTGATGGAAGATATGAAGGCAATCACTCCCTGATGATTTTTGCGTGTGATCCGGTGAAGTCGTTCGATCGGAACGCGTTGGAGGGATAAATCCCGTCCTTTCATCACTTTAAATAACTCTTGTACCAATTCTCCCTGAAGATCCTTTTTGACCAGGATTTTATCAATCTCTTTTCCGGCTTGTATGGCCTCAATTACGGCACGAATGCCAAATATCATTTCATTTTCTTTCATTTCTCTTAATTTCTTTCTCCTAATAGTTCTTTTGCATTTGCAATAGACGCATCCGTCAGGGTAGCCCCACTCAGCATACGGGCTATTTCTATGGTGCGCTCTTTTCCGGACAGTTGCCGGATCCGGGTAATTGTCCGATTATTCTCATCCTTCTTATATACAAAATAATGTTCTTTTCCTTTAGAAGCGATCTGGGGTAAATGGGTAATTGTAATAACCTGCATAATATTTCCCAATTCCTGCATAATATTTCCCATCTTATCCGCAATATCTCCTGATACACCTGTATCAATCTCATCAAAAATAATAGTTGGCAAGGCTTTATACCCTGCAATCATTGCTTTCAGGCATAACATCAAACGGGAAATCTCTCCTCCGGAGGCAATTTGGGCAACAGGTTCCAGATCCCCACTTTTATTAGCGGAGAACATAAAATGTATTTCATCCATACCATTATTCTCCGGATGATCTTTTTGTACAAAATCTATCCGGAAACGAATATTAGGCATTCCTAAAGGAGTAACCATCTGAACCAGTTTCCTGGCAATCAACAGAGATGCCTCTTTCCGGCTTTCCGTAAGCTTAACAGCGATTTGAAGCAATTGCTCATAACTTTTTTCCGATTGAAGCCGGGTTTCCTCGATTTGTTCATCAAAAGAATCAATCTGCTTTAACTGCTGTTGATAGTTTTCCTGGAGTAAGATTAACTCTTCTATTGTAGACAAATGGTGTTTTTGTTGGAGGGTATAAATTAAATCCAACCGATCATTGATCCATAGAAGTCGTTCCGGATTAAATTCAATATCTTCTTTCAGTACATCTATTTCAGATGCCAGGTCGGTCAGATCAATATAGGCAGACCGGAGTCGTTCCGTAAATTCTTTAGACCGGACATAATATTTTTCCAATGAATCTGAAGTAGAGAGTGCTTCTTTGATTAGCTGAATTCCACTAACCTCTTCCCCATTCAATAATTCACATATTTTATATAAAGATCCTTTGATCTCTTCCGCATGAGAAAGAGTTTCCAACTCCTGCTCCAGCTCTACTTGTTCATTAGGCAGTAACCGGGCATCTATCAGCTGGTCTAACTGAAAACGGATATAATCTTCTTCCTGTTTTGCCTGTGCTGCTCTGTTCACCAACTCTTTCCAGGTTTTTCTTAAAACACGATAACGTGAATATTCAGACTGGTAGGAAGATAATAGATCATTATTGCCAGCAATGATATCTACTACGTTTAACTGAAATTGATTATCGGCCAGTAACAGATTCTGATGCTGGGAGTGAATATCAATGAGTAAACTTCCTAATTCTTTTATAGAGGTCAAAGGAACAGGAGAATCGTTTACAAATGCTCTTGACTTACCGGAAGCAAACAATTCCCTTCGGAGTATACAGATCTCCGAATCATATTCCATCTCTTTCGCCTGAAAAAGCGGTTCTAACTGATATTTGGAAATATCAAAGACTGCTTCAATCACACATTTATCTGCTCCGCTTTTGATACTCTTCCCATCTGCCCTTTGTCCCAATACTAAAGACAAAGCTCCAAGAATAATGGATTTCCCGGCACCAGTCTCCCCTGTGATAACCGAGAAACTATCATCAAAGCGAATGTCGAGATTATCGATCAATACGTAATTCTGTATATATAGAGATTTCAGCATAAAAGTTCGATTAGTTTCTCATGGATTCCAAACGGGATGTTTCCGCAGGATAAAGGTTACTCAACATTTTGTATCCCACCTGCTTTTCCTGGCTATTGGCTTTTGAATAGATGGCCACGATCTCATCCAGTTTAGCATCTGAAAATATTTGCATCACGACTGAAGAGGGGCGGGTACTCCGGACTTGTTCCAAAGCAGGTAAGCATTCGATGATTGTCGTCCGTCCCCTATCCGGGTTTGCAGCCATTTCATCCAGTCCTCTCCTATGGTAAGTATACCACATCGGACGGAAAAACTCAGAAGCATTATCTGTCAGTGCTGTTATAACAGCATGACGATTATTATTCGTATCAAAAGCACGCCATCCGGACCAACTACTTTGGGACTGTGCCAGATTCACGATTTGTTGAGCCTGCTGATAGTAGGCAGTTCCTCCTTTCAAAGAGAAACTGTCAAAATCAAGTCCCAGAATAACATAGATGTAGAACATCACAGTAGCTGTGAGATTATTATATAAGGTCTGCTCAGAATATTCCAATGGCTCATATTCCGTATATTCAAAGTTCAACTGCCGGTCACGGAAATTAAGCAAAGTTGTCGTATAACTGGAATTATAGACCGGCCGGCGAGCCTGGATCTGTATTTCACCGGTAAAATTATTATCATTCATTTCATCCAGAATAATCGTCATCGTACAATCGATCCGTTCACTCACACTGAATGTCGCATCTGTCCACCGGCGATTATTGATAAACTCAGTAAGCGCATTCTGTAAGGTCGTAAACAGATTGGTATTAGTCGTCTGGATCTTATCATAATTGATCGTTACGCGAGCATTGATCTCCTGAGACCGGCCTTCTATTAAAAAAAGAAGCAGGAACAAAGGGATAAAAAACAGAGTCCTTTTTATATTCATGATAATAATGTTGCCAGCTTATTGATAATATCTTTCGCCACCTCATTTTTCCCTTTTAAAGGATATTCAGTGATTACCTCACTTCTGTCAATGATAGTGACCTTATTGGTATCCACCTGAAAGCCTGCTCCTGAATCCTGTAAAGAGTTTAGAACAATATAATCCAGGTTTTTCTTTTCCAGTTTTCTTTTGGCATTTTTCAGTTCACCTATCGTTTCCAGTGCAAACCCGACTAATCGTTGTCCCTCTTTTTTAATTGCTCCAAGAGAAGCTGCTATATCTTGGTTCGGAACTAAGCGGAGTTGTATTTCTCCTTCTTTCTCCCGTTTGATTTTCTCCGGAGAAACCTGCTCCGGACGGTAATCGGCTACTGCCGCGCATAAAATTCCTGCATCCGTCCCAGGGTAATGAGAAGTAGCTGCCTGATACATTTCTTCTGCCGATTCCACATTAATTCGTTGAATGTTCGGATGAGTAGCAGATAAAGAAACAGGGCCCGTAATTAAGGTCACCTCTGCTCCTCTCCGGGCGCACTCTTCAGCCAATGCAAATCCCATTTTACCGGAAGAATAATTTCCGATGAAACGGACCGGATCAATTTTTTCATAGGTCGGACCGGCCGTAATCAAGATCTTTTTCTTTTGAAGATCCTGTTGTCCGGAAAAAAACTCTTCCAGCACTTCGATGATCCTGTCCGGCTCCTCCATACGACCCTTGCCGATCAGATGACTGGCTAACTCTCCTTCTCCCGGCTCAATGATATAATTACCAAATCCACGGAGACATTCTATATTTTGTTGGGTAGTCGGATGGGCAAACATATCCAGGTCCATAGCCGGAGCCACAAACACCGGTGCTTTGCAGGACAGATAAGTTGTGATTAGCATATTGTCAGCAATACCATGGGCCATCTTACCAATCGAGGCAGCTGTAGCCGGAGCAACCAGCATAGCATCCGCCCATAATCCTAAGTCGACATGACTATGCCATGAACCATCCCGGTTTGAGAAAAATTCACTAATCACCGGATGGTTGCTTAAAGCAGATAAGGTGATCGGTGTAATAAATTCTTTTCCTGCCGGAGTAATCACAACCTGTACCTCCGCCCCTTTCTTCACCAATCCGCGAATAATAGAAGCGGCCTTGTAGGCAGCAATACTTCCGGTTATCCCTAATATGATTTTCTTTCCTTGTAACATGTTTGATTTATAACCTAAGATTAAAACGTTACCTGTAGTTATTTTATTACAAACGTAACATTAAAATTTCCCGGGCAACTTCCCAGGTAATGTTGCCATGTTCACCTAATTGCCACCCCATTTCTTTTATGGGTTCCACCAATTTGTCCAAATCCTGTTCTGTGATCTGATAGTCACAAAGGCGAGTCTGCAATCCCATCCTGTGGAAGAATTCTTCCATTGCCCGGATCGTTTTTTCTACCCGTTCCTCACAGCTACCTTCCGTAACTCCAAAGATTACTGCCAGTCTCTTATACACAACT
>JAJQEE010000217.1 GCA_021201865.1 Tannerellaceae bacterium
GGGCATAGGATTCAAAAGCTAATGCCTGATCTATGGCGGGCTCAAAATGCATCGGGGCAAAAACCGAAGTCCGGATCTCGTCAACAAACTGTTCTGCTCCACGCATATAATCTGTGCCCATCCGGGGGTCTACCGGAAACATAGCCACATCCAGTTTCCGGTCTACTGCATCTGCTATCAATTTTAGTTCTGATAAATAGTTTTGTTCAGCTTCAGTCACCTCCTTTTCTGTGGATTCATCCTTCCAGTGCCAGTTATTCAAATCCCCGGCATGAAAGATTTTCTTTCCGGCGATTTCAAGAAGAAATGAAACTCCTACATCCGTAGAACCGAAAGCTTTAACATAGAGGTGATCATCCTGATAGGTTTCGAGTTTCTTCAGATAGATTGCATCCTGTTTAGATGCTCGTTTTCTTTTTAAAATATCTTTGGAAAAGAGATAAGTAATATCCTGCTTTACTTCTTTCCATTTCAATATTTCCGGATTGAAATGATCTGCATGAAAATGAGAAGATAAAATATAGAGAGGTCCCTCTTTTTTAAGTAACACATCATGCACATATCCCTCATCCGGGTTTACTCCTGAATCTTTAAAATAATCAATCAGAATTGTGCAGTCATCTGTTTCAATAGCAAATCCACTATGAAAAATATATGTCAGTTTCATTTACCTATACCTATTTATATATATAACCTTCAATCTTTACTCTTTTCCAGGCAGATGTCATGGTTCCTGAAAACCTTCTTTCAATATCTTCTTCAAAGGTTGGAAAAATCTTTCAATTAAACGCAAATCTTCTGTAACAATTTCAGCTGTTGCCTGCATCTCTTGCGATACAGGCAGTTCTTTTCCATAGTTTGTTCTTAACCCATCAGGTAATTCAATTTCTACCCGGTAGTTATCCTCAGCCGGTACCAGTGAAATACCAGCAACCCGGCCATTCACCAGCCCAAACTCCTGGTCCGGATAATTAGTAAAGCGGATCAATACCCGCTGTCCTGACTTTACTTTTCCCGAACGGGCCAACGGTAACATAGAGACCCCGATCATCTCTACTTCTTTATCCGGGACAACGGAAAAGACAGATTCTCCCGCAGTGATCGTTTGATTTTCATTCCAGTATTTGGTAAAAGTAACCACTCCTTCAATCGGGGAAATGAGGCAATAGTTCAATCTCCAGCTATTCATACTATTGTGCAATTGATCCGTTGCCGTCCGGTACTCCTGCATGATCACCGTTTCTCTCTCCACCTGTTGCAGTTCCAGATCTAATAAACTCTCTTCCAGTTGTGCGATCTGGATGTTCAGATTTTCCAACGTAGCAAATGAACCCTCCAAGGAGTAGCGGCTTTGAAGCAATTCATTCTTTGCACTTTCATGTTCGGAAGGAGAGATCACCTGCCGTACAAATAACAAAGAATCCCGCTGATATTGTTGATAAGCAATCTCATATTGAGATTCGATCACCTCATGTTGTCTGGCCTGATTCTGGTAATATACCCGGTAACGGTCAATTTGCCCCTTAACAGAAGCTATTTTTTTAGGATAATATTCCAAGGACTGATAATTTAAATAATCATGCAGGCTTTTCAAATAATTCGTATAATCTCCCTGGATATCACCTAAGGAGAGATCTTTGGCCGGCAAAATATGGGTTACAGCCTCTTCCGGTGAAAATCCGGAACGGATCAATAGTTTTTCCAGGAATTCCACATCCTCTGTTATGGCTGGATTCTCAATGATCGCCAACGGGTCATTCATCCGGACCTGTTGCCCATCCTTTACATAGACTTTACTCAAACGTCCACTACTCCGGGCCACAATAGAAGCGACCGGTTTCTGGCTGGTCAGTGTCATCTGGGTAGAGATGACATCCGGATATTTAAAAAAGAAACTACCTATCAGGATAGAAAGGACAACCAGAAACAAAACAGTAATTCCCCATCTCAGAATCCAGGGAGGTATCTGATCCATTACCTCCTGAACCTCTTCACTCCTTAATTCAATTTCCTTATGTTCTGCTTCGCTCATCTTAGTTTCCTAATTCCAACTGATTCTTAACTAATTGATAATAGATTCCCTGGCGGACTGTCAACTCCTGATGAGTTCCTTCTTCCGCAATACGTCCCTTATCCAGTACGATAATATTATCTGCATCTTTCACAGTGCTCAGGCGGTGGGCCACCACCACCACTGTTTTTCCTTCATAAAACTTATGGAGATGTTCCATGATCTCCTTTTCGTTATTAGCATCTAATGCATTAGTTGCTTCGTCCAGGAAAATAAATTCAGGATTCTTATACACTGCACGTGCAATAAGAATCCGTTGCCGCTGTCCCTGACTAACTCCATTTCCTTCCATACCTATTTTGGTATTGTAGCCCAATGGCAAAGAATCTATAAAATCCCGGATATTAGCTACTGTCACTGCATGTAGCAGCCGTTCTTTATCGATCACCTCTACTCCTACAGCAATATTCCGGGCAATTGTGTCAGAGAAAATAAATCCATCCTGCATCACAGAACCTGTCCGTGCACGCCAGACATGATGGTTCATATTTTTAAGAGGTACCTCTCCTACTTTGACTGTTCCCTGATTGGGTTCATAAAAACCAAGGAGCAATTTAATTAAGGTTGTTTTACCACTACCGCTTGCTCCTACGATAGCTGTTACCTTTTTCTGGGGGATCACCAGATTAATATCTTCCAGCACATAATCCCGGTCTGCCCCATCATAACTGAATTTTATATTCTCTAAGGTTAACGTTTTATTTTCCGGCAACACATTCAGTTTCATAGAAAGCGTGTCCTCTTCATCTTCTTTCTGATGGATCTCACTTAAACGCTCCAGACTGATCTTTGCGTCCTGAAAAGAACGGGCAAAGTCAATAAACTGCTCAATCGGAGAAGTCAACTGACCGACAATATAAGTAAGCGAAGTCATCATCCCCAGCGTCATATCTCCGGTAACCACCGCCCGGGCTGCTAAAAAAGAGATGAAAATATTGGTTGTCTGGTTAAAAAATACAGATCCCATTTGCTGATACTGACCTAATGCTAATCCTTTAATACTGATCTTAAATAGCTTTACCTGGATACGTTCCCATTGCCAGCGTTTTTCCGTTTCACAGTTGTTCAGCTTGATCTCCTGCATACCGGTGATCAATTGAAACAGATTACTTTGTTCTCCGGCTGCCTGGGCAAAACGTTTAATATCTAATTCCCGGCGATATTTCATAAAGGCTAATATCCAGACCACATATAAAGTATTACCTAACAGAAAAATTCCTAATATGGTCAGATCATAATAAGCCAGGACAAAGCCAAAAACAATAAAATTAACAAAGGAAAAAAGAGTATTGATGGAAGAACCTGTCATAAATGATTCAATACGACTATGATCTCCGATACGCTGTATGATGTCACCGACCATCTTCGTATCAAAAAAAATGAAGAGGTAAACGCATCAGTTTTGCTAAAAAATCAGAGATCAGTGCAATATTGATCCGGGTATTTACATGCAGAAGGATCCAGCTACGAATAAAATCCACAGACAGACGGGCTACAAAAATGATCAATTGGGCGATCAGGATTAGGGTAATGAAACTCAGGTTACTATCCCGGATCCCCGTATCTACCATGGCCTGTGTCAGGAAAGGTAAAATCAGTTGGAGTATGCTGGCCGTGATCATTCCCAGAATTAACTGGATCATCTCTCTTTTATAAGGCCTGACATATCTGAAAAAATAAGAAAGCCCCGGCTTCTTTTTTCCTTTTCATCTTCCAGGTCATAAAATTCCGGACCAGGCTCCAATAAAAGAGCCGTACCACAATCTTTACCTTCGACCGTCGTACTGCACCAACATTTTTTTATCTCTTCTTCATGATAGACCACTAAACCTGCTGCCGGATCCGCAATATAATATTTACCATTTTTAATTTTATAGCAAACCACAAAATGGTTTTGATTCCAGTGAAAGACACAAGGTAAAGGCAGCTCCTCTGCTAACTGTTTCAAGGTTACCTTTACTCCGGAAGTACGGAAACCGATAGTCTCAGCTGCCTCACTAATCCCGAGCATAGAAACACCTTCCCGGGTGATGAATGCTCTTTCCCGGAGGGTCTGTAAAGAATAACTTCTTCCATAATATTTAGCGATCATCCGCAGGCAGGTCGGCCCGCAATCCATTGCATCCAGTTGGGTATAGTGGGGAAATCGTTTTTTCACATTAGCAGTTTCACTAAAGTTTATTTTTGTGATAAATTTAATTTATATATTCTTAATAAGCAAAAAATATGTTTAGAAGTTCCTTTTGTTCTATTATCAGGCCATACTTTTACAGCCTACAACCCTAAAGAATTAAAATTTACTATTCCCCATAGAAAAATCACATCATTATAATATCTTTACAAAAAGTACCTAATGATCCGGATAAAAGTACCCGGTCCATAATTCTCCTGATTCTTATTTCTTTTTTATCGGGATCAGCGAGTATTTCATCAGAGAAAAAGAGTGGATTGTATATTTATTAAGATTTGCCATTTAAATATTTGTACTTTTATTTCTATATTTAAAAAAGTAGTATTGGATAAAAACAGAGGATGAAAGAGATAGAATGAATATTTTTCCCGGAAGTTAATATATTATAATTATTAGTACCTTGCGATACAAGGTATTTATGCAAAACATATATTTGTCCCGAAGAAAAGAAATTAATCTTAGACTGTAACTTTTCATTTATTCATACGTCTTATATAGTAGTATAAATAATCACCACGATATGATCATCGAGCTTAGAGGGATAAACAAAACGTACTATAATGGAGCTCCACTCCATGTTTTAAAAGGAATAGATCTGGATATTCAGGAGGGAGAGATGGTGTCCATTATGGGTGCTTCCGGTTCCGGAAAATCTACCTTATTGAATATATTGGGTATTCTGGATACCTATGATACCGGCACGTATACTTTGGACGGACAACTCATACAAAATCTGAGTGAAAGCCGGGCTGCGGAATTACGTAACCGGATGATTGGATTTATTTTCCAGTCCTTTAACCTTATTACGTTTAAAAATGCAGTTGAAAATGTGGCTCTTCCTCTCTACTATCAAGGAGTAAAGAGAAAAATAAGGAATGCTATGGCCATGGAATATTTAGACATGGTCGGATTAGCGGACTGGGCAGAACACATGCCGAATGAACTATCCGGAGGACAAAAACAAAGGGTAGCCATCGCACGGGCACTGATCGCTAAACCCAAGATGATCCTGGCTGACGAACCCACCGGAGCATTAGACAGTAAAACCACCGTAGAGGTGATGGAACTTCTGCGGAAAGTAAACAAAGAAGGCATGACAATGGTGATCGTGACACACGAACCATCTGTTGCCGAAGCTACCGACCGGATTATCCGTGTAAAAGATGGTATTATTGAATGTATAGATAAAGGATCCGGCCATGTTCGATTTTGATAATTTCCGGGAGATATGGAGTACCATCAAAAAAAAATAAACTCCGTACATTCCTGACCGGCTTTTCCGTAGCCTGGGGAATCTTTATGTTGATCGTATTATTGGGAGCAGGGAACGGGTTAGCCAATGGAATTGCTTACAATTTCCGGGATATCGCTGAGAATACAGTTTATACGTGGACCCGTTACACCACTTTACCTTATAAAGGTATGCAGCCCAACCGCAGGATTGAGTTTACGGAAAAAGATTATCTTGCCATTCCCCTGGAACATCCGGAAGTGACCTTGATTTCCGGCGCTAATTATCACAATGATACAATTTCGGTTGACAAAGAATATGTAACCGGGGATATAGTGGCAGTACATCCGGATTATGCGTTAATTGATTATGTTGTTGTCAAATCCGGTCGCGGACGTTTCATCAACCCGTTAGATTTAAAAAACAGGAGGAAAGTAATCGTCATCAGCCCCCGTATGGCGGAAATCCTGTTCCGGGAGACAGATCCGTTAGGAGAATATGTAAAGATCGGGAATCTGATGTTCCAGGTAGTAGGTGTATATGATGATCCAAATAATAAAAATAATGCCCCGGCCTACATTCCTTTTACCACCGGACAATTATTATATGACAATGGGTATAGTATGCACAATATTATGTTTACTCTCCAGGGGATCAACACCGAACAAGAAAGTGAGGCTTTTCACGAACGTTTCCGGCAACGGATGGCCAAACGCCATCAATTTGATCCGGCAGACAGAAATGCAGTCGGTATGTGGGACACCGGGCAAAACTTCCGGATGTGGAAAGGAATGACGAATAGCATTTCCCTTTTTATCTGGATCATTGGAATCGGAACCCTTATGGCAGGTATAGTGGGCGTTAGTAATATCATGCTGATCACCGTGCGGGAGCGGACCAAAGAGTTCGGGATCCGGAAAGCGATCGGAGCAAAACCCTCTTCCATTTTAGGACTGATCATTATCGAGTCCGTATTAGTAACAGCAGTATTCGGATATATCGGTATGGTTGCCGGAATCGGTTTGACCGAGGTGATCAATTATGGGATGGAAATGGCAGAAGCAAGTAACGGCGGTGCAAATGGGTCTGAAGAAAGTGTATTCCGGAATCCGACTGTTAATATCACAATTGCGATCTCTGCTACACTACTCATTATTTTTGCAGGTGTTTTAGCAGGATATTTTCCTGCACGTAAAGCAACGAAGATATCGGCTGTGGAAGCCATGAGAACAGAATAAAAAATCAGCTATATGTTTGACTTAGATAAATGGACAGAAATATGGGTCACCATTACCCGCAATAAAACACGTAGCCTGTTAACCTGCTTTGGTGTATTCTGGGGGATATTGATGCTGATCATCCTCTTAGGATCCGGGAAAGGGTTCAAAAACGGAGTGATGGGTGGGTTAGATGGCTTTGCCACTAATTCCTTATTCTTTTACAGCGACCGGACCAGTGAGCCTTATAAAGGCTTCAACAAAGGAAGGTACTGGAGTATGCGTAACCGGGATGTGGAGACGATCACACAAAATGTACAGGGTGTGGAAGCGATTTCTCCAGTGATTTGGGGAAGCCGTTCGGATAAAAATATTGTGTACGGACAATTAACCGGTACCTATAATGTCAAAGGGGTAGCTGCTGACTATTTTAAACTGGAAGCGCAGAAACTTCATAACGGAAGATTACTGAATGAGATAGATATCCGGGAGAAAAGAAAAGTCTGCCTGATCGGGAAACAGATAAGGGAAACCCTCTTTAATGATGAGGACCCCTGTGGAAAATATGTGCGTGTCAACGGGATCTACTACCAGATAGTCGGGGTAGTGGAGCAGCGCACGAACAATGTAAATATCGGAGGACGTGCAGCAGAAAGTGTGTTCATTCCTTACACGACCATGCAACAAACCACCAACCAGGCAGACCGTATTAACTTTTTAGGGGTTGTAGTAGATAGAAATGTAGCGGTAGAAAAGGTGCTGGATGAGATTAGCATGATCCTGAAAACTCAGAATGAGATCTCACCAACAGATCCACAAGCGGTAGGTGTAGAAAATCTGGCTGTGATGTTTGGAACCTATGACAGACTATTTATCGGGATTGATATTCTGGTATGGCTCGTAGGTCTGGGAAGTTTACTGGCCGGGATCATTGGGATCAGTAATATCATGATGGTGACTGTGAAAGAGCGAACCCGGGAAATTGGAGTACGCCGTGCTTTAGGAGCCAAACCGTTCAATATACTTAGCCAGGTCATGAGTGAAAGTCTGGTACTGACTGCCCTTGCCGGTCTGATCGGTTTAACATTAGGGGTTTTCCTGCTGGATGTAGTGGATAAATTACTTTCCAGCCAACCAGCCAGTAACGGCACTTTCTTTGAACATCCCGAGGTTAGCATACAAACAGCAGTTGCTGCTACTATTGTCCTATTGATCAGCGGACTTTTTGCAGGGTTGATCCCTGCTTGGAGAGCATTACAAATCAAGGCCATCGATGCCATTCGTGAAGAATAATAATAAAAACACTATAGATATAGATTATGAAAAATCGTATTGTAAAAAAGATTCTACGCATTCTTCTTCTCATTGTAGTTGGAGGAGCAGTCATTGGAACATTCTATTTTTTATGGAAAAAAGCTCAGCCGGAAGTGATCGTTTATGAAATTGTCACTCCTGAAATAACCGATGTGGAAACGAAGACTGTTGCAACAGGAAATGTAGAACCCCGGTATGAAGTATTGATCAAACCACAGATTTCCGGGATTATTTCTGACTTGTACAAAGAGGCCGGCCAAATGGTAAAGGAAGGCGAGATTATTGCCCGTATCAAGGTCATTCCTGAAATGGTGCAACTAAATAGTGCGGAATCCCGGGTGAACGTAGCAGATATTTCTTTAAAACAGATCGAAGAAACGTACAAACGGGATGAGACCTTATTCAATCAGGGCGTAATTGCACGGGAAGATTATGATATTTCACGGGCAAATTATCTGAAGGCTGTAGAAGAAAAGGAAAATGCACAAAGTGCGTTAGAGATCATACGGGATGGTATTGCTAAAAACTCTAATGTAGCCAGTACCACCCAGATCCGCAGTACGATTAGCGGTATGATCCTGGACGTGCCGGTGAAAGTCGGAAACTCTGTGATCCAATCCAATAATTTCAATGATGGTACTACCATCGCTACGGTAGCGAATATGGGAGATATGATCTTTATCGGAAATGTGGATGAGACAGAGATCGGACGTATCCATGAAGGGATGCCTATTAAATTAACGATTGGTGCAATTGAAGACCGGACTTTCGATGCATTGCTGGAATATGTATCTCCTAAAGGGGTGGAAAAAAACGGAGCGATCCAGTTTGAAGTAAAAGCGGCTGTTTCCATTCAGGATGACGCATTTATACGGGCCGGATATAGTGCGAACGCAGAGATCGTGTTGAAACGGGCGGAACAGGTATTGACTATTCCGGAAAGTACAATCGAGTTTCAGGGGGATTCTGCTTTTGTTCAGTTAGTCACACAGATCGAACCGGAACAAAAGTTCGAGAGACATCCGGTGAAAGTAGGACTTTCCGACGGTATCAAGATTGAGATCACTGAAGGCTTATCCACGACAGATAAAGTTCGCGGTGCACCTACAGATAAGAAGAATTAATTACTCTTAGCAAAGAACCATATATGAAAAAGATCTTACTATATATACCTGCCCTTCTGTTACTATTCTCTTTGCAGTCAAAAGCTCAGAGACAGGCATGGACATTAGAAGAGTGTATCAATTATGCCATTGAGAATAATATCACTCTGAAGCAAATTGAACTGGAGCAACAAGATCAGGAAGTATTACTAAATACGAGCAGGAACAGTTGGCTTCCGAACCTGAATGCCAATGTCGGACAGGATTTTAATTTCGGGCGTACCATTACTGAAGACAATACCTATGACAACATCAATACAGCTTCAACACAAGCTTATTTATCACTGAATATGCCTGTCTTTGATGGTTTTAAAATTCAGAATGATATTGCCGCACGTAAATTAGATCTACTTGCATCCATTGAAAATCTCAACAAAGCAAAAGAAGATCTGGCAATGAATGTTACGTCTTATTATGTAACTGTCCTATTTAATAAGGAGATCCTGCACATTGCAGAACTTCAGGTGCTCCTGAGTCAGGAACAGGTAGAACGGACAGAAGTCTTAGTCAATACCGGCAAAGTGCCTCTTTCACAATTATATGATATAAAAGCCCAGTTGGCAGATAATGAAGTGACTTTAGCGGAAGCCAGAAACAACGTCAGCATCTCTTTACTGGATCTTGTTCAAGCATTAGAGTTAGAACGAAGTGGCGGTAATTTCAATATAATAGAACCTTCTACGGAGAATGTAATTGAAAAATACATGGGAAGTCTTTTGCCTCCGGATGATATATTTGATTATGCTGTTACTTTTAAACCACAAATTAAGGCACAGGAATATCTGTTGGAAGGGCAGAAAAAAATCTGAAAATTGCGCAGTCATCTTATTATCCACAGCTAAGTCTGAATGCTTCCTGGGGAAGCCGTTATTATCATGCTTATGGAGATGAATATCCAAATGAAAGCTTTGGGAACTCCATTAAAAACAATGAAAGCAAAGGGATCGGTTTAAGCCTGAGCATCCCTATCTTCAATCGTTTCCAGGTCCGTAATAGTGTCCGAAGAGCCCGCTTAGGGATTTTGAATCAGGAATTGGAAATAGATAAAACCAAAAAGACATTATACAAAGAGATTCAGACGGCTTACTATAATGCGACAGCAGCACAGGAAAAATACATAGCTTCTGAGAAATCTGTAGAGGCTACACAAGAGGCTTTTAAGTATGCCGAAGAACGCTACAGCGCAGGAAAAAGTACAGCTTATGAATTCAATGAAGCAAAGACCAATTACGCCAAAAGTCTTTCGGAACTTGCTCAGGCGAAATATAACTTCATTTTCTGTGCTAAGATATTAGACTTCTATAACGGAATCCCGATCACTCTTTGAAAAGAACATGGTTTATAAAAGAAGGGTCAGAGTAAGATACTCTGACCCTTCTTTTAATTTTATTTTTCTTATCTTATTGGAGAAGGCTATCCGGACAAAGATGCTCTTTCTCTATGTCTTTAAAATAGTTGTAAGTCCCTACTTTGATTTCAGCACAGGCAGCTTCATCACAAACGATGATACCTTTCGGATGCAATTGCAAAGCTGTGATTGTCCACATTTGATTGACAGCTCCTTCTACAGCCTGTTGTAATGCTCTTGCTTTATTATGCCCATTTACCATGATCAAAACTTCCTTGGCATCCAGCACGGTTCCGACTCCTACCGTAACAGATGTTTTAGGCACTTTTGTCACGTCATTGTCAAAGAAACGCGAGTTTGCGATAATGGTATCTGCGGTCAATGTTTTTACCCGGGTCCGGGATGCTAAGGAAGAACCTGGTTCATTGAAAGCGATATGCCCGTCCGGACCGATACCTCCCAGAAACAGATCCACTCCACCTAATGCTTTCATCTTTGCTTCATAAGCGGCACATTCGGCTTCCAGATCCGCTGCGTTTCCATTCAGGATATTCACATTTTCCGGCTTGATGTCTACATGGCTGAAGAAATTATTCCACATAAAAGAATGGTAACTTTCCGGATGATCCTGCGGTAAACCCACATATTCGTCCATGTTGAATGTGATCACATGTTGGAAAGAGATAATTCCTTTCTTGTTCAGATCTATCAGGTTTTTATACATTCCAAGCGGAGATGATCCGGTTGGCAATCCTAAGATAAAAGGTTTTTCTGCGGAAGGATTGGCGTTCCTGATCTTCGCAGCTACATAATTAGCAGCCCATTTAGAGAGTTGCTCATAATTTGGTTCGATAATTAATCTCATGATACTTATATTTATATGTGGATTTATAAGTTTTTCAATTTATTGGCCATCGTTTCTCCCAAAGCCAGACATTCCTCATAGGTGTTAATGATAAGCCCCTGCTTTTGCTCAACAGGTTCTGCCACCACATCCCATTTCATTCTCTCTCCGAAAGCAGCTAAATGTTTCACAGCCGCACCAGCCCAGGTAAATGATCCGAAATATCCATATAAACGGTTCTTCACTTCACGAGTCTCAATTTTATTCAGCACGGATTCGACTTCCGGATACAACTGGTTACTATAAGTAGGACTCCCGACTATAATACCTTTATATTTAAATACATCTTTAAGAATCACAGAAGCATGTGTTTTGCTTACATTATGTAGCACAATGTTTTTAATTCCATTGGCAGCTAAAGAAGAAGCGATTGCTTCTGCCATCTGTTCCGTATGACCATACATACTACCATAAATAACCACCACTCCCTGTTCTCCTTCATAACGGCTCAAACGATCATAGATCGAAATCGTTTTTTCAATGTTCTCACGCCAAACCGGGCCATGAGTAGAACAAATGGTTTTGATCTCAAGAGAGGAGATCTTTTGTAAAGCTTTCTGTACCGGATTTCCATATTTCCCTACAATATTAGAATAGTAACGGATCATCTCATCCCAGAAATGGTCTACATTCATTTCTTCATCAATGATTCCGCCGTCCAGTGTTCCGAATGTACCAAAAGCATCTGCAGAAAAAAGGATTTTATCCGTTGCATCATAGGTAACCATCACTTCCGGCCAGTGTACCATAGGTGCCATATAAAAAGAAAGTTCCCGGCGGCCGATAGACAAAGTATCACCCTCTTTCACTTCATACAGGCCGGTTGTTATATCATGGTAGCCCTGTAACATACCAAATGTACGGGCATTTCCAATAATCTGAACATCCGGATATTGTTGTCTTAACAAACGAATACTTCCTGCATGATCAGGTTCCATATGATCCACGATCAGATAATCCAATGTACGACCCTCTAAAGCTACTTCGATTTTTTCAGGAAAATATCAGAATAGCAGACATCCACCGTATCGACTAATACTGTTTTCTCATCTACGATCAGATAGGAATTGTAAGACACTCCATACGGCAAAGGCCACATATTTTCAAATAATGGCTTCTGACGGTCATTTACACCTACATAATAAACCTTCTCTGCAATTTCTTTTAACTTGCACATAATCACTTACAATCTTTTGATCTTTTTAAAGCGCGCCACACGCACCAGATACCTAATATAACAAAAGGCACACTTAGCCATTGACCCATATTTAAAATCATATCCTCTTCAAAAGCTTCCTGATTGTTTTTCAGAAGTTCAATGAAGATACGGGAACCAAATACGAGGATCATAAATATGCCAAAGATAAGCCCCTCTTTTTTGTAGGCTTCCTTTTTAAAGTAAAGCCACATACACAGGAAAAATGTGAAAAGATAGACCCCTGCCTCATATAATTGAGTAGGATGACTCGGTGGTGAGAAAACAGGTTCTGCTCCCATTCTCCAGGCGTGCAGATTTTCGATGAAACGGAATCCCCAGGGAAGATCTGTCGGATGACCATAGATCTCATGGTTCATCAGATTTCCCAACCGGATCATAGCTGCTACCAGTCCGGTAGGAACAACCAGTTTATCAAAAGTCCACAACATACTTTTATGTGTGACCCGTTTGGAATAAAAATAAATAGCCACAATAATACCTAACGTACCACCATGACTGGCCAGTCCACCCTCCCAAACCTTCAGTATTTCCAAAGGGTGAGCCAGATAATATTCCGGAGCATAAAATAAGCAATGTCCTAACCTGGCGCCAATAATGGTCCCTAAAACTGTGTACATCAAAAGAGAATCGATCCATTCCGGATTTAAATTCTCTTTTTTCCACATTCTGGCTACGATCATATAGCCTATGGCAAAGCCAAGAGCAAAAGCCAACCCATACCAACGGATCTCACGGGAGCCGATAGTGAAAATAGCCGGATCAGCTGTCCAGGTTATAAAATTCAGCATCATATATTTTTAATTGAAAATTGATAATTGAAAATTGATAATTGGAACTAAATAGTTTAATTCTCAATTATCAACTTTCAATTGGCAATTTATTAAACAAGTCTTCTGATCAGATCTTCCTTATCTCCATATAGCATATCGATCATTGGAAGTTCAATCATTGTATAAGCTCCCGGCTGTTGTTTGAAACTTGCGCGAGCCACCGCGATCAGTACCTGTGCGGTTAATGCAGGATTATTGATCTTCATATCAAACTCGATCAACTGGTTTTGAGTCTGCCCTGATACCCCCTTACGAGTCAGGTTCACTCCATGCCCCATATCTAATAAATTGTCTACACAATCTACCAGGATCACATGCGTTTCATCATGTACAAAATAGTCGTCTGCTTTGATAGCCGCTGCTACCTTTTCAAATTCATATCCCTCCTTTACTTCAATATAAACCATACGACGATGAATTCCTGTTCCCACAGGAATGGTCATACTTAATGCAGCTTTTACCCCTTCAATAGCTTTCACAGCAACTGTATGTCCCATACTCATGCCAGGACCAAAATTTGTATAGGTAATCCCTTTCGGAACCATGGCTTCCAACAATGCACGCACCACAGAGTCACTTCCCGGGTCCCAGCCTGCAGAGATCACAGCAACTGAATTATTTGCTTTTGCCACTTCATCCAAAGAACGACGTAATTCTACTATACCTCCGTGAATATCGAAACTATCTACTGTATTAATTCCCATAGCCAGGATTTCCTTAGCAAATTTTTCAACGCTACGGGTTGGAGTAGCCAACACGGCCACATCCACATTTTCTAATTTTGCCACGCTATCCGTAACAGGATATGCTTTCAACTCTTCAGGAATATTGTTCGGGTCACGACGTACGATCCCTGCTACTTCAAAATCCGGAGCCGCTAAAATAGCCTCCAGCACATACTTTCCAATGTTGCCATATCCAACGATGGCAGCTCTGATCTTTTTCATATAATTATCATTATTATTTTCAATCAGCTACAAAGGTAAAAAAAAGTAGTTAGTAGAGAGTGAATGATGATCAGTAGATTACAAAAAACAATCAAAAAGCATTTGTTCACTACTTTTATGATCTGCCTCTGCTATCTTCCTTCAAAATCCTACCAGCTACTAACTACTTTCTATTATACTATTACAAATAGTCCCGCCTTATTGTTTTATTTCTTTTCAAAAAATGCATCAAATGCGTGTGCTGATGGCTGGAAATCCACCCTCTTTACCAGTTCACAGGATTCACGTGCACCATGCTCACGGTCCATTGCACTATCCTCCCATTCTACAGAGAGCGGTCCCTGGTAACCAATAGAGTTTAAGGCACGGATAATTTCTTCAAAGTTGATCCGGCCGCGCCCCAGACTACGAAAATTCCAATATCTCCGGGGATCACCGAATGTCACATGACCACCAAACACTCCTACCTCTTTGGGAGTATCGCTCCAGTACACATCTTTCATGTGAACATGGAAAATACGATCGGGGAATTTATAGATGAAATCCACGTAATCCACACCCTGATATCCTAAATGACTGGGATCATAATTAAATCCAAACGCCGGATGATAGTTCAACGCTTCCAGCGCACGGCGGGCAGAGAAGGTATCAAATGCTATTTCTGTCGGATGGACCTCCAAAGCATAGCGGATACCCAATTTCTGGTACTCATCCAGAATAGGAGTGAAGCGACGGGCAAAATCTTCATACCCCTGGTCAATCATCGCCTCTGTAACAGGCGGGAAAGAGTAGAGATAATGCCAGATCGAACTACCGGTAAAACCTACTACCGTATCTACTCCGAGGGCTTTAGCAGCATGAGCCGTGCGGATTAATTCTTCTGTTGCCCGTTGATGAACTCCTTCCGGGTCCCCATCTCCCCAGATATAATCCGGAAGAATAGATTGATGCCGGAAATCTATATTATCACAAATCGCCTGTCCGATCAGGTGGGTGGAGATGGTTTTCAATTCAAGATCATATTTAGCCAACAGATCTTTTATACCCTGATAGTAAGCCGGGTCAGTCTGACGAACATCCAAATGATCAGGCAAGCCGATCTCAACGCCGTCATATCCAAATGCTTTTGCTTTTTGACAAACTGTTTCAAGAGACAAATCACCCCATTGTAAGGTATACAAAGTAACTAATCGTGCCATGGTGTTTAATTGATAAGTGGTTTAATTTAATAAATGAGATTAATTGTACATATTACAAAACTATAAAAATATACGGTCGAACACGAAAGTTTATCCCTTAATATTTTCTAAATCATATGTTTTATATTTTCTTTGTAACAAACAGAAATTCTTTGAAAATCTGTTATACGTAAAACCTTAACACATTAAACCAGTATGAAAAAATGGACCGTATGCGCCTATGCGCTTGCCTGGTGTCTTACCAGTTGTGAAAATGACCCTTCCCGGGAAGTAGATCATTCCCAAACCAGTTACACTATTCGGATAAACATCCAGCCTCATGCTCAGATTGAGCCTTTTCCCGATGTAAAAAGTATACCGGATGGTATTCCGCATGAACCCACTCTCCCTACTGAAAAGGAGTTTCCTTTTTTATTTATTGAATATGCTGTCTATGATCTCAAAGCGGATACGTTGGTTCACCACTATTCACTCAGTAAGGAATATGCAAGGGATGGGGAATTTGGAGCACATCTGTATGATACATTGCAGACAGGAAAATACCGACTCTGCTTTTTGGCTCACTCTATTTCTGAAAGAAGTCCTATGGATACAAAATCTTTCACATTTCCCCGTACCGGAGACATATTTTATACCTCCAAAGATATTACCGTAGATGAATCTATACATGACACCCCTGTCGAAGTTTTACTTAAACGAAAAGTCAGCCGGGTTGAATTCGTACCCAAAGACACACTTCCGGAACAATCCGGGAAGCTACAGATCATAGCAGATAAGATATATAATACATTTAATATCTATACTGGCTTAGCCAGTCCACTCACTATTCCGCTGGATACCACCATTCAATTTTCAAAAAGTGTAGAGAATAATTCTCCATCACTGGAATATGGATTCTTTACATTTGTACCTGAAGATAATGAGATGCATTTGGTTAAGATCAACACCTATGATAACCAAAACAATCTCATTCGTCACCGTGAAATTAACCAACTACCTATTTATGAAAATCGTATCACTCGCTACACCATGATCCTCTTTCATGCACCAGCAACCGAAGAAGACTTTCAAATAGATCTGGAAATTGATGAAGAATGGGGAGAAGATATTGACCGGGATATAAATGATTAAAAAAAGGTTTAAAGAAACCACTTCCGCTTTTAAATATTTGCGGTCAAAAATTTTGACCGCAAATATATTTCATAAGTAAAAAATAAAAGAATTCTCCTATAGAAAATTTATATCATCCACTTAATATCAAAATATATTTTATTTAAATTAACTAAAGCAAAGAACAACTAAACACTAAAATATAAAAAACCAAACTATACCCAGCATTTATAAAAACAGGCACAAAAACTATATAAAACAGTAACCAATAAATATTTAAAAG
>JAJQEE010000166.1 GCA_021201865.1 Tannerellaceae bacterium
CCTTTAATCTGATAACTTGTATCATTAAAGTTTTCTTTGAAATATACCTCCCGGTTAAAAGTCCATAGACATGGATTTTCTGTATGAAAGAAAACCATTTTATCTTCTTTTAATGAAAAAATATGGCATGAAGTGGATACAGGGATGCTTCCGTATCCAGAGATAATAAGCGGCATTTGAGAAAAATCAGTAGGTAGAGTCTCATCTGTATTAAAAAAGTATTTCTTTGTTTGTCCATTATAGAAGTCATACATATATATTTTATAATCTTCCTTTGTAAATAAAGTTTGTTTATAAATATACAGTTTATTTTCTGTTGTAACTTGTGAAACTGCTGTCAAAGAAGGAAAGTTATCCGGCAAACAAATGCTACTTAAAGGATTTCCCTCTACATCAAAACATAATAAGTTAATTCCTTCCGTTTGTACATAAATAGTTTCTTGTAAATCGTCTGTCCAAAAAACCGGAATATCATCTTGTAAAGTATATTCATTGGCTCCCTGACCGATAGATCCAACAATCCGAATAAACTTACCCGTTTTTTTATCGAACATTTTTATGGGTTGTTGAAAAGATCCAACAAGTATTTTGTCTTTCAATACTCTGGCATAGGCTCTTTTTCCAATTAATGACTCATCAGTCGTTTCCAGGGGTATATAGTTTACATTTTCACCTATATCTTTTACTAAAAGTTCCTCAACCTGATTTAATAATCTTCCCAACTGAATGGTTTCATATTCATTGTCTTTAGGTCCAGAACAAGCAAAACCTGCGATTAATAAAATAAACAAAATAATTTTTATCATATATAGTTATATCAGATGAAATGTTATGGTAAAAAGGAGATAGCAAAAAACTTTATTTGATTAAATAAGCGAAATAGAATGTCTTTTAAACAAAGATAAGAAGAAAATAATTTTAATAGCGATTATATAGTTCTCTCTTTGAATCAGATGTTTTTTTCATAAAATATCTCCTATGTCATATTTCTTTTTTATCTTCGCTTTTGTTATATACAATTAAACTAAAGAATTTACAGGAATGAAAAATGATGCACTTTACTTGATCTTAGCAATCTTTACCATAGGTTTTGTCAGTTGTAGTGACGAAAAAGATCCGATCGATCCGGAAACAGATCATACGGTCAATGAATGGATCTACGAAACCATGGAAAAAGAATATCTGTGGAATACGGAAATTCCTTCCACCGGCCAGGTAAACTTCAATGATGACCCGGAACAGTTCTTCCTTTCTCTTTTGAGTTCCAAAGATGGGAAAGAAGGATATGTCTATTCCACTATAAATACCAAAAGCAGCAGTACCAAATCCTATCATGGGGACGGATTATCCCTTGGGTTTGAGTATCAGTCCTATTACACAAATGATCAGCGAAATTATCTTCAACTAAAAGTACTATATGTACTTCCGAATTCTCCCGCGGCAGGTTCCGGTCTTTCCCGGGGAGAGTGGATCCATACCATCAATAATCAGCCGATCTCCGTCAGTACGGATCTGGCAGCTACTTTATACTCCGGAACTGAAGTTGCATTAGGAGTAGGTGATTTAGATGGGGAAGACCTGAGATCCGTCCGGCTGTCAGCGCAGATGGTAGAGGATAATCCGGTATTTTTAGATACCGTCTATCATGACCAGGGAAGAAAGATCGGTTATTTGGTTTATAATCACTTTACCTCGGATCCAACCTCTAACGGCTATGGAGATGCCTTTGACAGAGATTTAAAAGCAGCTTTCACGAAGTTCAAAAGTGAAAATGTGAATGAATTTGTTTTGGATCTGAGATATAATAACGGTGGATTAGTTTCCTGTGCCCAGTTATTAGCCAGCATGCTTGCGCCTGCCGAAGCATTAGGTGAAACCTTCTGCCAGATGATCTACAATCAGGATCAACAAAGTAAAAACAGTTCATTAGATTTTGACAAGAACCTTTCCGGTTACAATTTAGATCTCAAACGGCTCTATGTGATCACTACTTCCCGGACTGCTTCTGCATCGGAAGTGGTCATCAATGGTTTAAAACCATTCTTAGGGAATAATCTGATCCTGATCGGAGGACAAACAGAAGGGAAAAATGTCGGATCTGTCACCTATACCAAAGATGAATTTGATTGGGAACTTCATCCGATCGTATGCTATATAAGCAATAAAAATCCGTTGGAAGAGTCGGATTATTCAGCCGGGTTTATTCCTCAATATGCTCTGAGTGAACCGAATTCCAACGTATTTGAGCTGGGAGATAAACGGGAATACATGTTGGCTGTTGCATTCAATCTGATAGCCGGAGCACCAGACCTGCGGAGTGAGACAATAGAAAAAGAATTAATCCCGGTATCCGGTTCCTTAGATAAAAAAGCAAACAGGGGGATGATCTTACCCGTACAATGAAAAACCATTCTATCATCTGATACTATGAACTCACCATGTATAAAAATAATCAACGGTTCCATTGTGTTACCGGATAGGATCCTGAAAGAGGGGACTGTGATTATTTCCGGAAAAAAAATAGAAGAGATCACCTCCCGGAATATAGATATCCCGGGAGCGATTGTGATGGATGCCCGGGGAAACTATGTGGCACCCGGTTGTATCGACCTCCATATCCACGGAGGAGGGGGCATAACTTTACCGAAGGTACTCCGGAAGCTTTTGTGGCCATTACACAAGCGCATGCCCGGCATGGGATGACCGGAATCTATCCTACTCTTGAAGCAACTTCCATAGAAAACAGGCTGGCCGCAATCCATACCTGTGAGTCTTTGATGGGAAAACCGACGAAGGGAGCTACGATATTAGGGTTACATCTGGAAGGGAATTATCTCAACATGCAAATGAAGGGTGGACAACCCGCCCAATATATTAGTAATCCGGAACCGGAAGAATATAAAGCGTTATTGGAAAGTACGAACTGCATCAAACGCTGGAGCGTCTCTCCGGAACTTCCCGGAGCATTGGAATTGGGGAAATATGCTTCTGAAAAAGGAGTCTTAGTTTCCCTGGCGCATACGGTTGCAGACTATCCGTTAGTCAGAAAAGCCTTTGAAGCCGGGTATACCCATGCTACTCATTTCTACAATGCGATGACCGGAGTACACCGCGAAGGTGAATTTAAAAGAGAAGGTACGATTGAAAGTATTTATCTGATGGATGATATCACTGTTGAATTAGTGGCAGACGGTATTCATGTTCCGCCAGCGATCCTTCAGTTGGTTCATAAATTAAAAGGAGCGGAAAAAACAGCGTTGGTAACGGATGCGATGTCTGCTGCCGCCTATCCGGATTTCAGCCGGATCAGTGAAAGCTGGGTAATCATAGAAGATGGCGTTTGTAAATTAGCCGATCGCTCTGCGATTGCCGGAAGTATTGCCACCTCGGACCGGTTAATCCGTACGATGGTTCATCAGGCGGAACTTCCTCTGACCGAAGTGATCCGGATGGCCTCTGAAGCTCCGGCCCGGATTATGAATATTTTTGATAAAAAAGGCTCACTCGAAAAGGGGAAAGAGGCAGATATTATTATCTTTGATCCGGACATAAATCTACAAATGACTATTATAGAAGGTGAGGTCGTTTACCGGAAGTCCTGAATCAGACTTCTTTGAGAGGATCAGTCTACTAAAAACCATAAAAACATGAGTAACAAACTACAAGTATTATTTGCAGTGCTGTGTTGCTGTGTGACTTTATCAGCACAAACCACACGGGATTATTTTCCTAAAAAAGATCTGACTACAGTCGGTGCCTACTATTATCCGGAACATTGGGATGAAAGCCAATGGGAACGGGACCTGAAAAAAATGGCTGAAATGGGCTTTGAATTTACCCATTTTGCCGAGTTTGCCTGGGCGCAATTAGAACCGGAACCGGGTAAATATGAATTTGGATGGCTGGACAGAGCCATTGAACTGGCTGCAAAGTATAACCTGAAAGTGGTTCTCTGTACACCAACGGCCACTCCTCCTGTCTGGCTGAGCCGGGCTCATCCGGAAATCCTGATACTCAAAGAAAATGGGACGATCTGGGATCACGGTGCCCGCCAGCAGGGATCCTTTCAAAATACTTTTTACCGGGAATATTCCATGAAAATAATTGCGGAGTTGGGTAAAAGATATGGTCATGACAAACGGGTGACCGGCTGGCAGTTAGACAATGAACCGGGTGTGTATGAAGATTTCAATGAAGATGCGAAAAGAAGGTTCCGCACCTTCCTTAAAAACAGATACAACAACGACATCCGGCAATTGAATAAAGCCTGGGGAACCAACTTCTGGAGCCAGGTCTACAGCGACTTTGACCAGATCAACTTCCCACGTCCAGCCAACTGGGGTCAAAATCCTCACCAGATATTGGACTGGAAAAGATTTATGGCCTATGAAGCCGCCTCTTTCTTAGATGAACAGGCAGCGGAATTACGTAAATATTGTTCTCCGGACCAATGGATCACCTCTAATTATATCCCCAATTATGAAGACGGACATATCGGACAATCCCATTTACTGGATTTCTACTGCTATACCCGTTATATGGTCTACGGAGATCCCGGCATAGGGAATTTAGGGTTCCGCATCGGAGATCCGATGAGAATTCCTTTTGCCAATGACTTCTTCCGTCCGTTCAGTGGGATGTACGGCGTCATGGAACTACAGCCGGGACAGGTGAACTGGGGAACTGTCAACTCACATCCTTATCCGGGGGCCGTGCGTTTGTGGCTTTGGTCTGTCTTTGCCGGGGGTAGTGATTTCACCTGCACCTATCGTTTCCGTCAGCCCCTGTTTGGAGATGAACAGTTCCATCAGGCCATTATGAAAACAGATGGCGTCACGCCTTCTACCGGAGGATTGGAATTTGCCCGGTTTATGGACGAGATAAAAGAGTTGAGAAAACTGTATTCTCCTTCCAAAACTGTTCCGGCAGACTATGCAGCCCGTAAGACCGGGATCCTGTATACGCATGAAAACGCATGGGGTAGACTGAGACGTCCGCTGACCTATCAATGGAACTCGGAAGGCCATATCATGAACTACTATCAGGCATTAAAAAGTTTCGGTGCTCCGGTCGATGTGATTTACGAAGGAAAAGACTGGTCTGAATATCCGGTACTGATCGCTCCGGCTTATGAACTGGTAGATGACGAATTGATCGAAGCCTGGACAAAATACGCAGAACAGGGCGGTCACCTGGTCCTGACCTGCCGGACCGGTATGAAAGACCGGAACGGACATCTGTTTGAACTCCCGGTTAGCGGAAAAATATTTCCTTTAATCGGTGCGGAAATAGACTTTTACGACATGTTGCCTACGAACCGTCCCGGTGGAGTGTCATTCAATGGAAAGGAATATCCCTGGATTGTATGGGGAGAAAACCTCACGCCGGGAAAAAACACGGAAGTCTGGGCTACTTATACCAATGATTACTATGCGGGGAACGCTGCCATCACCCATCATACATTAGGAAAAGGAAGCGTTACTTATATAGGTGTAGAAAGTGAAGGCGGTGCAGTAGAGAAAGAGGTCCTGAAACGGATCTACTCCAACCTTTCCATCCCTTTGATGGATCTGCCGGAAGGAGTGTGGATGGAATACCGCGATGGGTTTGGTGTTGCCGTAAATTATTCCAGCGACAGCTATCAGTTTCCACTGCCTGCCAATGCAAAACCGGTGATTGGTGAACGGACCATCCAACCGGCCCAGGTCTTAGTCTGGCAGTTTTAATCTTCCTACTACACAAAATTTGTGTATTTCATCTCTCATCTCTCATATAATGCCCTCAATCCCTTTGTGGATGCGGAAAGTACGTATGAGAGATGCTTTTTTTCGATCTCTAATCATCTCTCATCTCTCATATTGGATTTGTGAGGTAAAGAAGGCATAGGGTTTTCTATTCATCGGGTCAATCCCCGTCTTTTATATCCGGTTCCCAACAGATAGATAGAATGGCAGGCAGGAATTTTTCTTTTCTTCCCGATCAAATCATCGTCTCCCACGTGGAAGTTATATGACTCTCATGTGGAAGTCATATGACTCCCGTACGGGAGACGCATAACTTCCATGCGGGAGACGATAAAGAGATAAGGAAGAATAAGAAAATACTTCGTACAGAATTAACTTTTTACTCTTCCCCGTTCTATTCATTATTTGTGTAATTTGCAATGTATAACTGAAAGAAAAAGTATTCGGACTTTTGGGACATTCTTTTTTTATGTTTCCTTTTTATATCTTTGTGTATATAAACTATATGTAAACAATTGCTACGATTAAAATCTGATATCATGATTCAAAAAATCTACTTACCGCTGTTACTTTTTCTGGGTTTTTCTCTTTCTGCACAGCAGATTGAGTATTCCGAGCCTGTGAATGATCCGGAAAGTTGCACCAGTATTATGGTTGGGAAAGCTGCCACGACAGATGGGTCTGTCATTACCAGCCATACATGTGATGGGAATTACCGGACCTGGATGAACATTGTCCCGGCACAGACTTTCGAAAAAGATACGACAGTAGGGATCTATACCGGCCGGATGCATACGGAATTTGTTTCGGATCAAAGCCGGGTGAAAGAAGTCGGGACCATTCCGGAAGCAAAAGCTACCTATCAGTTTCTGAATACGGCTTATCCCTGCCTGAATGAGAAACAGCTTGGAATCGGGGAGACAACTATTACCGGACGGAAAGAACTGGTCAATCCCAAGGGGATGTTTATGATTGAGGAGTTGCAGAAAATTGTGCTTCAACGTTGTACGACTGCCCGGCAGGCTATTCAACTGATCGGTGAACTGGTAGCCACCTATGGATATGCAGATGCTGGTGAGTGTCTGACGATTGCGGACCCGAAAGAGGTTTGGCATTTTGAAATTTTTGGAATTGGTCCGGATCAATTAGGAGGTGTATGGGCGGCCGTACGTATTCCGGATGACCATGTAGGCGTGTCTGCGAATATCCCTCGTATTTCATCTATTGATATAAAAGATAAAGCGAATTATATGGCTTCTGCGAATGTGTTTGAAGCTGCCCGGGAGCTGGGTTATTGGGATGGAAAGGAACCGTTTTGTTTCTGGAAAGCCTATGGAGGAGGGGAAAAAGCTTTCTCTGTCAGGGAATATTTTATTCTAAACTCTTTGGCCCCCTCGTTGAATCTTTCTTTTGATGCGGAGGATTTACCTATTTCCGTGAAACCGGACCATCCAGTGTCTGTTACCGATGTGATGGCGCTTTTGAGAGAAACGTATGAAGGAGCTAAATGGGATATGACCCAACATCTGAAAGTGGTGGTTAAACAAAAAGATTCGGAAGAAACGGATACCATTATCAGCCCGTTTGCCAATCCCTGGATGATTCCGGATATGGTGAATATGTTGAACGGTATAAAAGAAGGAACGGTGGAACGCCACCGGCTGGTTTCTGTTCCTCAATGTTCTTACTCCCATGTCATTCAGCTACGGGACTGGTTGCCGGACGCGGTGGGAGGAATCGCCTGGATGTCTTTTGATAATCCGGGCCAGAGTCCCCGTTTCCCTGTTTTTGCCGGAACAGCTTCTTTACCGGCTGGTTTTGAGATTTGCGGCCAGCATCGTTACCGGGAAGATGCTACTCTGTGGACCTATCGCCGTGCAAACAAGCTGGCTACGGTTCGTTGGGGATTAACCCGTGAAAAGATGAACAACGCTATTTTGCATTATGAACAGAAGGGACAGGTAGAACTTCCGTTTGTGGAAAGCCGTTATCAGACATTATTAATGACAGAAGGTCCCGAAAAGGCAAATGAATTCCTGACCGGATATACGGCTGACTTCGTAGGGGCTTCCATGCTTCGCTGGAAAGAGATGGGAGATCATTTCTGGAAAATGTTTGCGAGAGGATTTTAAATATATGGGGTAGTTAGTAGAAGGAAAATAGAAATTCTCTTGCTTTTACTATAACACTTTATATTCATTATACTAACTACCAACTACCAACTACTAACTACTAAAAAAAATATGATGAGATCATTTATTATTACCTGTGCTCTTGTTTTGAGTGCTACCTGTTTGCTCGGACAGGGTTATCAATTTACAGATGTAAAAAGACTTCCGGCAACTCCTGTGAAGAATCAGGCCTCTACCGGAACCTGCTGGTGTTTTGCCACGGTGTCTTTTATGGAGTCGGAACTTTTAAGAATGGGGAAAGGGGAATACGATCTGTCGGAAATGTTTATTGTCCGTCAGAAATATATAAACCAGTTACAGGATAACTATCTCCGCCGGGGAAAGGGAAATATCAGCCAGGGAAGTCTGGCCCATACGTTTAAGAATGCTTATAACCAGGTAGGAATTGTCCCGGAAGAGGTCTATTGTGGTATTAATTATGATTCGGAAAGACATAATCACAGCGAACTGGTTAAATACGTGGAAGCCATAGCTGCCGTTCCTATTGGACTCAAAAAAAGAAGCCCGGAGTATTTTAAACTGGTAGACAGTCTCTTTGATATTTATTTGGGAGAAGTACCGGAAAAATTCACTTATCAGGGAAAAGAATATACCCCGGTCTCCTTTGCGGCTTCATTGGGACTTGATATGGATGACTATATTGAATTAACCAGCTTCACGCACCATCCCTATTATAAAAAGTTTGAAGTCGAAGTTCCTGATAACTGGGAACATCAGCAAATGTATAATCTGCCTTTAGATGAAATGATGGCGGTTATGGATTATGCATTGGAAAACGGGCATACGGTTTGTTGGGATGGGGATGTCAGTGAAAAAGGGTTTTCGTTTACGAATGGAGTCGCGATTCATCCGGAAGTAAATAAAGTGGAAGACTACTCCACCACAGACCGCGCACGATTTGAACAGATGGATGAAAAAGAACGCCTGGAAGAGGTGTATAAATTCGCACGCCCTTATCCGGAAGTAGTTGTTACCCCGGAAGTCCGTCAACAGGGATTTGAAACGTTTGTAACAACCGATGATCACCTGATGCATGTGACAGGGATAGCCAAAGATCAGAACGGAACAAAATATTATATTACTAAAAATTCATGGGGAACAGAACGGAATGCACATGGAGGATATCTCAATATGTCGGAAAGTTATGTCCGTGCAAAAACGATCTATATCATGGTCCATAAAGAGGCGATCCCCAAAACGATCAAAAGTAAATTAGGTCTTTAATAAGGATCTGTTCAGGAAGAAGTTGTTTCACTACAACGTTTTTCCTCCTACATCTCCCATCAGACATTTTCTTGAAGTTAAAGGTTTGACTTTAAATTGGATGTGTGATGGGAGATATTTGTTTAAAAAATCATTCAGTTAAGATAGGAAGAAGAATTATAGTTAATTGCTTCGATGCAATTGCATTCCTCTATAAGAATATATAGTTAGCAATAATTAGCTAAATATAAATTGAATGCCCAATGCTTTGAGACACTCTTTAGATATTAATGGGATAAATATATAGTTGATATAAAGGTAAATAAGGCAGATAACAAATAAAACGTTCGTTTTATTTACTCAGCAAAAATATATATAAGTTTTATAATGACAATTCTTTTTTAGTGTTTTTTTACTTTTCTATCCTCTTTCTTATCAATAGGATAGAGACTTTAGTACCAACCGACCCTTTTCCATGACTAAACCCACTTCTTTTTCTTCCTATGGCTAAATAAAACGAACCATTTATTTAGTCTCTCTATTTATGTGGATTTATCCGCATCAAAACAGACTTTTAAGTACTATTATTAATATTAAATTAAATGATTATGAAGAAAAAGTTTTCTACTTTTTTTTGTGACCATGACACTGTTATTCAGTGTTGTGTTTGTTAGTAGTGCTCAGATTTATCTGAATAGCACGGATAAAGATTATCTTTATCAGCTTGCCATAGGTGATCGTTCCGATCTGGTTCTGGCATTAGACGAGAAAGGAACCATTGTTGTTGCTGATATCAATAATTTGGGTGAATTGAAATTGGCGAATACTTTATGGTGTGTTGAAGTTGCCGGAGATTCAAATCAGGGAGCAAATGTCGTTTATTCTTTCCTGAATAAAGCTACTGGTCAATACTTAGCTATTACCATGCAGGATTTTGGTGGTACATTAGCACCTGATAAAACGACAGAACCTTTTGATAAGGTGATAGGTGATGGAGCAACCATTGCAGGAGGAGAAATATATAAATGGAAATTCTCTGACGACTATAATAACAAGCCATTATTGAGCCAACAACCTTTATATGCGTTCTTCAACGGATCATATTCCATTGGGATACGTATTTTTAATAATAATGAAGTACGTTTTGTTAAAAGAGAATCATCAGATGATATTCTAAGTGGAAATAATCAAAACAACAGCAATGTAAACAATGTTCGTTATACGAATTTTACGCTTCAAAAAGCTAATAAAATAACTTATTTATCAAAAGATGAATTTAACTCAGTCTTAGGAAATCAGGATTTGCAAGACGAAGAAGGTGTTGAGTTGGTGTTTGGAGAAGAATTAGTGGAAAATCCTTTTGCTGGTAAAGTATTGTTTGCAGAAAAAGCTAATATATTTATTCCTTATGGTACTTCGGTAACTACTTCTAATGATGATGACTATCTATATATCCGTACTGAGGATAATTTGTTCTTAATGGTAGATACAGCTAATTATAATCAACCAGGGGAGAACCGTTATCTGAGATATAAATGGGTTGACTTCAGTGCTGAAGCTAAAAAAGCTGGTTTTACAAAAGATGAAGAAGTAAGAAATTACATTGTCAACCAATTGAATAATAATGATGCCTATCGGGGACATTATATGTTTAGATTTGCATATAATCCTTCTGAAAACCACTTAACTATTAATGTGGCAGGTCTTATTTATGCAAATGTTAATAATAAAGGAAATTTTGATTTCTGGCCGAAAGGAGCTAATACTACTGCTACTATCACTGCTATAAACGCATATCTTACAAAGAATACTTCGTCAGACTATCCGACAGGCTATTCTGTATATGATGTTGAAGTGGAAGTTTACAAACAGAGTTATGATAATAAATCTCAGTTAACTGTTGCAAGTATTGATGTTCTGCCAGCTCAGAAAGATCAGAATGTAACAATTGGTTTTGCTGGATTTGCAGGATGTAATGTTTCTGCGGATAAAACATCAATTAGTACTGATCTATATGTGATTACGGATGGTAAAGGTAAATACCTTGCTGTACCTATTCATCAAGCCCGTAGTAATAGTGACTACTATGGCGGCAGAGAAGCTGAGTGGGTGACCTTGGAGAGAAATGTGAATCCATGGACTATGCCGGCGTTCCAGTGGGTAGTTGAAAAGAAACAAACAGCAGACATTTTGAAAGAATCATCTCCAATAAAGATTACTAATCGTGAATATGGAGATGTTGTAATTGACCACTACCAACTATACAGTGATAAAGGATCTGAGTTAGCAGGTGTAGAATTGAAAAAAGAGAACTTTAAACCTGATACATTGGGTGTAAAAGCAGATCCATATGTTGGTTACAGGATGTTTAACAACGACTCTTTGCTGATCGCAGGCTATACATTCAAATATCTGCATGAGCTTGGAACACAGGATTTGTATCTGAAAATAGGTGGTGATGAAGTGGATAGTGTTTTGTATGTGTCTAATGAAAATAAACTATCTTTTGCTTTAGACACGGTTGCTACAGAAGATTTACGCTATGATAAACATACTTACTATAATGGTGGCGATGTTATTACAGAAGAGTTTGCTTTTGGTTATACTCCTAAAGGAAGTAATAATAAGCCTTTAACCGGATGGAAAGAATTGGAAAGACGTGTTTATACTCTTAAAGTAAAAGGTGCGGCTGAACCTGCATATGTGGTCCTTGATGATGAAAATCGGTACTCAATAACTAAATATAATAGTTGGGATCTAAACAATAACCCGGATAACTCTAAGTATCCTGTTCGTTTTTATCTAAAAGCAAATAATGAAAAGGACGGAGAAATATATTACGCATTAATTGATGCTACAAGTAATAATGGTTTTTATGATTATCCTCATCATGCTTATCTCACTCCAAAAGGAGGTGTAGATGATAATTCGTTAATGCTGAAATCCAATGATTTGATAGAAAAACGTACTTCTGCTTTTGCTATTGAAATCGACGATACTCCTCTTTACAGAAGATTTGCAAATGACCCTGCACAAGGTGCATATGCAAACGGTGATGGTCCTGACACGATGCGTTTCTATGAAAAATATCGTCATGAATATCTGCAAATGGAATCTAATCCAAACTTTATGAAAGCGGGTATTGACTTCTTAGGAATCAATGCAAAATCAGAAGCTAAAGGGGGTCTTGCATTCCAGGTAGACTCTGCATGGATTGGCCGTGGCTTAGGTTATATCAAACCTCAGTATCTGATTTCAATCGATCGTAATGATCAGGCAGCAGTGGAACCCATTGCTTGTCCTGAAGAATTCCATGGAAATGCTCCTGACGGAACTCCATACGATAAATGGACTTGTCCTCACGCTACGAAAGGAACTCCTGGATTTAACAGAGGTCGTTATCTGATCAACTTTGAATTCCAGGGTTATGGAGCTGCTCCTGGTTCTACAGATAAAGAAATTGCAGAAAATGAATATATGTGGAAGAAATTTTACCGTGCAGGATTTGTGGATGCTGCTCATATAGGTGATAGCCTCTATATCTTAAGAGATGAATTTGCCGGTGTTACTAATGCTCATATTGATACAGCTAAAATCAAAGCCGCGGAAGCTGCATGGCGTAAAGCTGATAAAAATGTAGACAGATCTAAGCTTTCTTATTATATCATTGATTTGACAGGTGACAAACATAAATTTGCAACCTGGTCAATGAGATATGTAGAGCCGGAAAATACTGCTACCAATAAAACATTCCTTATGGAGTCAATGAATTCATATAACGAATATGAAGGATACTGGATTGCTCCTACTTATGGCGCCTGGTTGAAGATGTAGAATGGATGTCTTGTATTATCAAAATACGACTCTAAATTCACTGTTGAAACCGCAGGTGATGATGCGCTTATATTTGATGTAGAATATGTTGACGGTGACGAACTGGCAACTGATGACGAAGTGATTGCTGAATCTTCAGTAGTAGTAATCGCTGGTCAGGGAACTGTAACTGTTAAGAATGCCGTGGGTAAGAATGTAGCTATCAGCAACATCTTAGGCCAGACTGTAGCAAACACAGTAGTAACATCTGATAACGCGACTATCGCAGTACCTGCAGGTGTTTTAGTAGTAGCCGTAGAAGGTGAAGCAGCTGTAAAAGCGATTGTTAAGTAATAATTGAAACTATAAATAATAGAATTCATAATTTAAAACAACCTGCATAGTGTCTTCTTTCGGATAGGGGAGGAGACAGTAAGTAGCCCGGGAGGGTGAACAGGCAGGATATTAATACTAAAGTTAAAAAAATATCAAGTTGCAAGTACTCTTGTGAAAAAGGAAAGCATGAATGCAAAGATCCCCTGGCAGACTATCTGTCAGGGGATTTTGTATAGAATAAAAAGAAGATTCTTTAACAAAAAAAGCAGATAAACGGAGGCAATCTAAATAAATGATTAAAGAAAATAGTTTTATATATCTTTTCAGTTTGTTAGAGAACTAAAAACGCCCACTGTTGTTATAGATACATCAAAATTATTGATTAATCTTTAATATATAAGCGTATGTTAAGAATTTTTGATTCATTAAAATCTCTCATAAGTCCGGAGCTCGTATCCAAAGCTTCGGCCATGCTGGGTGAGGATAGTGCGAAGGTTTCTTCCGCTATTTCACCTGTAATAGCAAGTCTATTAGGGGGGGAGTATTACATAAAGGTGATACGCCTCAACTTAAAAATGCACTGGAAGAGGCTGGAAAAAGTAATGTATTATCGGATTTGCCAAGATTGTTTTCCGACAACATGTGTGTACAACATAAAAGTGTAGGTAATGATTTTCTGAATGCTATTTTCGGTAATAGAAAAGCTGAACTTGATTCAGCATTGGCTTCCGGTACAGGTCTTACCAGTAAAGGTGCAGGTAAATTAACTTCTCTGATTGCTCCGATTGTAGCAGCTTTCCTGGGAAATAAGTTGTCGACTAACGGATATAGTTTGTCAGGCTTATTAAGCCAGTTACGGGAAGAGAAGAATACATTTATCGGTTATATTCCTTCTGCTGTCTCCAGTAAATTCGGATTCAGTGCCCTGGCAGATAATACAACCAAAACAGTCTATGAAACTCCGGTGAAGGAGAAAACAGGTTCTTCCTGGTGGAAGTGGTTGTTACTTATTGCTTTATTGTTACTTCTTTTCTTCTGGTGGAGATCCTGTGACCACAAAGGCAGGGATGATGTATACGGATATGCCGATACGACTTCCGTAAGAGTCGATACGACTGATTATAACCGCCCGGTAGCGACAGCATCGAATGACAGAACGTATACAGATATTAGTCTGGCTGATGGTACTACGATCCGTGGTTATAAAGGTGGTATTGAAGAAAAAATGGTGAATTATCTGAATTCAGACGATTACAAAAATGCATCAGGCGATGATCTGAACAAGAAATGGTTTGAATTTGATAACGTTAATTTTGCTTTTGGTAGCTCTACGGAGTTTATTGATAATTCAGAAGAACAGGTAAAAAATATCGCTACGATTCTGAAAAGTTATCCGAATGCAAAGATCCGGATCGGTGGTAAAGCAGACCGTCGCGGAACAGATGAAGAAAATATGCAAATATCCCGTGCCAGAGCTAAAACAATTCAGTCTATTTTAGCACAGAATGGTGTTGGTTCTCAGGTAGCTGCTATTGAAGGTTTTGGGGATGAATTCGCAGAATATAGCGCAAGTGCTCCGGATTATCAAAGAGCAGAAGATCGTGATTTCTTATTGCGTTTTGTAAAATAAAAAATAAAATAATTATACTATAGCTGTCTTTATAAAAAATACAGGGACCCTTATACTACGGTCCCTGTTTTTTATATCTAAGCTGGTCTTTTATTTCACCAGTTTCAATTCGTTGATCAAACGGGGGCATTTAGCCCATTTGTCAATCATATACAACATATAACGGATATCTACCCCGATACATCTTTGCAGGTCCGGTTCAAAAGCAATGTCTCCACTCATCGCTTCCCAGTTACCATCAAACGCAAGACCGATGACACGGGCATTCTTATCGAAGATCGGACTGCCTGAATTACCGCCGGTAATATCATTATTGGTCAGGAAACAAACATTTAAATCTCCGTTTTCGTTAGCATATGGACCAAAGTCTTTGCTACGTAACATATCCAGAATTTCCGGTTGTACCCAGAACTCATCACTGGCCGGATCTTCTTTCTCAAGAACTCCCTGCTGAGTAGCATAATATTCATACCACGCTGCATCATAGGGACGATATCCACCAATGGAACCATAACTTAACCGCATGGTAAAATTGGCATCTGAATAAAGAGCCTTCTCCGGGTACATTTCTTTCAAAGCTTCAAAATAAAGACGTTCCCCTTTCTTGATATCATATTGAGATTGTCCCATCTGCTGTTGCAGGTCAAACAGAGAGATGAGCACAGAAGTACTTAATTCAGCCGCAGGATCTTTTTTCAATTTTTCGTATGCTTTTGGGTCTTTGACCATATTTGCGATATTGTTATAAGACAAAAGCTCTGACTTTTTGAAAACATCTGCTGCATATTTCGCATAGTCTCCTTTGTATTTTTTGTCTACGGAAGCATAAATATCCGGCAGATAAGCAGCCGGAACACGATCTTTAACGATCTGCATCATAGCCGCCAACACTTTTTCATCCAGTGCCGGTTCATAATCTTTAAAGAAAGGCTCGATCCGGTCTTCCAGGAAAATATTGATCTCTTCAGGAGTGGAACCTTTCACATCTACACTCTGGACTAAGCGGGCCAGACGGACAATCTCTGCTCCACCTAAAAAAGCTTCGGTCAGATAGGTCGAAAGTTCTCTGTATTCATTATTGGAAGTGTACCCTTTTTCCAGTAAGTTCAGTACATTTCCATATTTCTGTACACGCTCCGGACTTTGATTCACCCAGGCTGCAAAGTCAGCCTCTTCCTGTTGTTTACGTTCCACTACTTTCAGGTTCGCCAGCCCCCGGTTCATACCAATCGAGTTTTTCCAGTAGTTGGAGCTTCCTGCATATTTGGACGCATATTTGATACGTACGGCGTCACTTGCTCTCATAGCCTCTTTCCAGATCTCCTGTTTAATCTCGCGTACTTCGATACGTGGTTTGTTGCTATTCTCAATCCGTTGAACAACACCCCATGAAGAGAGATAACGGTCTGTACTACCCGGAAATCCGATCGTCATTGCGAAATCCTGATCCTGATACCCCTGGGCGGAAACTTCTGCTACATATTTAGGACTGTATGGTTTGTTATTTGCGCTGTACTCCGCAGGCTGGTTGTTCGCATCTGCATATACACGGAAAGCAGAAAAGTCACCTGTCTGGCGGGGCCACATCCAGTTATCGGTGTCACCTCCAAATTTACCTACAGAGCTGGGAGGAGCGAATACCATACGTACATCCCGGTACACATTGTATACCACCAGAAAGTATTTATTATTATTGTAGAAAGGAACCACATCTGCCATGGTGAATTCATTGGCTCCGATCGAATCGCAAATCGCCTGTCCGATCGAATCAGCAGCCATCAGACGTTCATATTCGTCAGTCAGGGAACTGATTTGTGAAAGGATACGGTCACTTACGTCAACTGTTTCACGTAAGTAGCGAACGCTTAATCCCGGAACAGGAAGTTCCTCTTCTTTGGTCTGTGAAATAAAACCGTTTTTCAGGTAGTCATGTTCCACACTACTTAGTTTCTGGATCGCTCCATATCCGCAGTGATGATTTGTAAAAACCAATCCCTCTTCAGAAACAGTAATCCCTGTACAACCTCCACCAAAGATCACTACAGCATTTGCCACACTGGGTTGGTCTTCACTGTAAAGTTTATCAAAGGAAGGGATAAAGCCCAGTTCTTTCATTCTTTCGAGATTTTGTTTGTTTATCTCTTTCAGTGCCCACATCCCTTCATCGGCATATACATACCCGGTGCTGACCAATAGCAGTAAAACTGCCCATAACTTTTTCATAAAAAATTCATTTATTCTATTAGTAATTTAATGTTTCCCATCTCTGTGCGAGCTGCTGACCAAGCCTACAATTTTTCTTTTTTTCCTGTCGTATGTCAAAGTTACAACTAAAAAGTTTTTTATCAGACGGTAAAATATACCATGTTTCATACTTCTTTCCTTTATTTAAAGAGACGATTTATATAGGGAATTTCCTTCAATGGCAAATCCCGTTGAATAATAAATCCGATAAAAAGCAGTAATAATATTGTTCTATATGTTAACCTGATAATCTCTGATGAGATAGAAGGGGTCATCCCGGCAATATATAATAGTCCTGCGAGTGCAAAGTAAATAAAAGCGGATCGTAAATCATACTGAATCGGGAATTTCTTTTGTCCGATGAAATAAGAAAGGAACATCATCAACAGGTTACAGCAGAAGGAGGCCCAGGCACAGGCCATATATCCATAGGATGGTCCGAAAATCAGTATGCTGGTGACGGTAACAACACATCCGATAATGGAAAAATAAGCTCCCCACTGGGTTTGATCAATCAGTTTGTACCAGAAAGACAGATTGAAATAGATACCGAAAAACAGTTCTCCCAACATAACGATTGGAACGACCCGTAATCCCGGATAGTAGTCTTCGCTGACAAAATATTTAAGTACATCCAGATAGAACATAACCCCTAAAAAGATGACTAAGGAAAAGATGATAAAATATTTCATTGCTTGCGCATAAGCTGTCTGGTTATTCCCGCTTTTGTTTTTAGCAAAGATGAACGGTTCGTAGGCATAGCGGAAGGCCTGAATAAACATCACCATGACAACTGCGATCTTGAAACAGGCGCCATAGATCCCTAATTGAGAAGCGGCATAGGCTTTGTCTTCAAACAGGAAAGGGAAAAGGATCTTATCTGCTGTCTGGTTGAAAATACCTGCGATCCCTAAAATCAGGATCGGAAAAGAATAACGAATGATTTGTTTTAGTAATAACGGATTGAACCGGGTTTGAAAACCTAATTTCAGTTCCGGATAGAGCATGCACAAAGTAATCAGCGTCGTGAACGCATTTGCTACAAATACATAGCCTACTCCATAATGAGGATTATAGAACCAGTCAATCGTAGATGGGTTGTGCGCATATAGCCAGGGACAGATGACCAGGAAGAAGATATTCAGCAGAATATTCAGAAAGATGTTAAATAGTTTCAGTCCGGCAAACCGGTAAGCCCGCCCGGCATACCGGAGATAGGCGAACGGAATACTGCAAAAAGCATCTACTGCTACGATCGTTCCCATCAGGCTGATAAATTCCGGATGGTTACCATACCCCAGTCCGTTGCTGACAGGAGATAAGAAAATCCAGAGTAAAAGAATAAACAGCCCGGATGAACATAAAAGACTGAACAGAGTGGTCGCATACACTTCCAGTAGGTTTTCCGTCTCTTTTTTATTGATAAAGCGGAAGAAGCCGGTTTCCATTCCGTAGGTTAGTATGACCAGCAAAAGGGCAGTCCATCCATATAAATTGGTCACTACTCCGTAATCAGCCGTGTCCGCTAATACCCGGGTATACATCGGGACTAATAACCAGTTTAGAAATCGTCCGACAATACTACTTAACCCATATACTGCAGTCTCTCTGGCGAGCCGCTTCATTCCTGCTCCCATATATTAATCAAATAAGAACCCTTGTTCTGAGATCCGGCTTCTACCCAGGTGGGTATAGGCTAACTCGGTCACCTCCCGTCCTCGGGGTGTACGTTTGAGGAACCCTTCTTTAATCAGGAAGGGTTCATATACCTCTTCGAGGGTTCCCGGATCTTCTCCTAAAGCGGTTGCGATCGTTGTCAGTCCCACCGGTCCCCCGTTGAACTTATCAATGATCGTTGTCAGTAATTTATTATCGACCTGATCCAGTCCGTAACGGTCTATGTTTAATGCCTCCAGGGCAAAGCAGGAAATTGATTTATCTATTTGCCCGTTCCCTTTGACCTGGGCAAAGTCACGTACCCGGCGTAATAAGGCGTTGGCAATACGGGGAGTACCCCGGCTGCGGGAAGCGATTTCTCTCGCTGCATTTAATTCACATTTGATCTGTAGAATATCCGCACTACGCAACACAATTTTGGTCAATGTATCCATATCATAATATTCCAGATGCATATTGATCCCGAAACGTGCACGAAGCGGACTAGTCAACAAACCACTGCGGGTAGTTGCTCCTATCAGTGTGAAAGGAGACAGGTCAATCTGAATGGAACGGGCACTGGGGCCTTTGTCTATCATAATATCGATCCGGTAATCTTCCATCGCAGAGTATAAATACTCTTCCACGATCGGACTTAACCGGTGTATTTCATCGATGAAAAGGACATCATTTTCTTCCAGAGAGGTCAGTACACCCGCCAGATCTCCGGGTTTATCCAGTACAGGACCCGAAGTGACTTTGAAACCGACTCCCAATTCATTCGCTATGATATTAGAGAGAGTGGTCTTTCCCAATCCGGGAGGGCCATGTAACAATACGTGATCCAATGCTTCCTGCCGCATCCGGGCAGCCATTACAAATATTTTGAGGTTCTCCACCACTTTTCCCTGACCACTGAAATCCCGGAAGGAGAGAGGACGTAAAGCATTCTCATAGTCCCGTTCATTCTCAGGTAATTTTGTATTTCTTATATCAAAATCGTCTTGCATAATTCCTTCTCGTTGACCCGCAAAGGTAATAATATCATGGGGATTATTCTCAATTTTCCTTCTTCAAAACAGGTATGGTAAAATGAATATCTGTCTGTTTTACGTTAAATAATCTTTTTATTTTTTTCAGAAACAGAATAATCAGCAATCTTGTGAAGGTGTTAAAGTAAAAAGTTATATTTGCATTGTTGAATATTAGGATGTAGAGATGGTGCCATGTTGAAACAGCAACTACAACAGAAATTACAGCAAAAGCTTTCTCCACAACAGATACAGTTGATAAGGCTTCTGGAACTTCCTGCGATAGAGCTGGAGGAGAGGGTGAAGCATGAGTTAGAAGAAAATCCGGCTCTGGAAGAAGGAAATGAAATATCCGATGATATTGAAATAGGAGAGGAAAACAGGTTAGATGAGAATGGCGGAGGTGAAGAAACCGAGGCGGATATCTCGTTAGGTGACTATCTGACGGAAGATGATATTCCGGATTATAAATTGCGTGAGATCCGGGAGCGTTCACAAACAAAAGAGGATATTCCTTTTTCCATTGGACAGTCCCTGAATGAATTCCTGCTGCAACAGTTAGGATTAAGGGATCTTCCTGAAAAGCAGATGAAGATCGCGGAATATATTATTGGTAATATAGATGATGATGGTTATTTGCGCCGGGACCTTTCCGCTATTGGTGATGATCTGGTGTTTTTAGCTGGTCAGGAGGTCTCTATTAAAGAGATAAAAGAGGTGTTAAGTATCATACAGGATTTTGATCCTGCCGGTATTGGAGCAAGAAGCCTCAAAGAATGTCTCCTGCTTCAACTGGAACGCCGGGAGAAGACTCCGGTAGTGGAATTAGCGATTCAGATCCTGAAAAGCCATTTTGAAGAGTTTAGTCGCAAACATTATGATAAGATACTTCGTTCTTTAAATATAACGGAAGAGCAATTGAAGCAGGCCATTCAGGAGATCACTACCCTGAACCCTAAACCGGGTAATAGTTGGGAGAGTTCCATGGAAACAGTGATGAGCCAGGTGACGCCTGATTTTATTGTGGAAGCGATCAATGGGGAGCTTTATCTATCCATGAACAACCGGGGAATCCCGGACCTGCATATCAACCGGGAGTATACGGAGATGTTTCAGAACTATACTGCCAATAAGGCAAATCAGACTTCTGAAATGCGGGATGCAGTCCAATTCGTAAAACAAAAACTGGATTCTGCACAATGGTTTATTGATGCGATCCGGCAAAGGCAGGAAACGTTGCAACGCACGATGGAAGCGATCATTTTGCTGCAAAGAGACTTTTTTCTGACTGGGGATGAATCGGCTTTGCGTCCTATGATCCTGAAGGATGTGGCGGAACGGACCGGATATGATATCTCAACAATCTCACGGGTGAGCAACAGTAAATATGTTCAAACCAATTTTGGGATCTATTCGTTAAAATATTTTTTCTCCGAATCTATGCATACGGAAAGCGGGGAGGAAGTATCGACCCGGGAGGTAAAAAAGATCATGAAGGACTATATTGACGGAGAGGATAAAAGAAAACCTCTTACAGATGAAGAGTTGGCTACGATCTTAAAAGAAAAAGGATACGTGATCGCGCGCCGGACAGTTGCCAAATACCGGGAACAAATGGATATACCGGTGGCCCGTCTGCGAAAAGAAATATAATTTTGTCACCTATGAGATTATTTGCAAACATAACATCCATTGTCTTCCATCCACTATTAATGGTGACGTATGGAGTTGCGCTGGCTTTAGGGTATACCTATTTAGCGCTTTATCCCCCGATTGCAAAAATGTATCTTTTAGGAGGTGTGTTTATATCCACCGCTGTGGCTCCGGGCTTACTGGTCCTGCTGCTGGTTAAGGGGGGTGCGGCTTCGGACCTGGAGCTTACGAACCGGAAAGAAAGAGTTCTTCCCTATCTGATTTTTATAGCCAGTAATATGGTTTGTCTATTTTATATGCATAAAATGCAGGTCCCTTTCTGGCTTCAGGCGTTAGTTATCGGAGTCTGTATCGCTTTGCTAATAGCCCTTTTGGTTAACTTCTTCTGGAAGATCAGTGCCCATGCGATAGGGATCGGCGGTCTGTTAGGGGCTATGATGGGAGTCTGTCGTATCCATCTGCTCAATCCTTACTGGGCTTTTATAATCGTGATCGTAATAGCCGGTCTGGTAGGAACTGCACGGGTGATTCTGAGAAAACATACGCCGATGCAGATATATGCCGGGTTCATGTTGGGCTTTCTTTGCACCTATATCGCCTGTCTATGGAATTATCTCTATTTATTCATCAAATAAAAAATACAAAACTATGAACTTTCCCGCTGAGTTAAAGTACACAAAAGAACATGAATGGATTCGTGTAGAAGGTAACGTTGCTTATGTAGGTATTACTGATTATGCACAAAGTGAACTGGGCGAAATCGTCTATGTGGATATCACTACAGAAGGTGAAACGCTTGAAAAAGAAGAGGTCTTCGGAACAATAGAGGCCGTGAAAACTGTTTCAGATTTGTTTATGCCGATTGGCGGTGAAGTGCTTGAAGTAAATGCAGACCTGGAAGATCAACCGGAACTGGTAAACGAAGATCCTTACGGCAAAGGATGGTTAATTAAAGTAGGTGTTTCAGAAGTTGACTCAGAAGGATTGTTGTCAGCAGAAGAATACCAGAACCTGATTGGAAAATAAAAAATAATTGATAGTAGTCAAAGGAGTTAAAGGAGTAAGTAGTCCGGTAGTTGAAAAACGAAACGCTATTTAGCTCCTTAACTCCTTTGACTTCTTAACTCCTAAAAAGACATATGACTCCGATTGTAAGTATAATTATGGGCAGTACTTCAGATCTGCCTGTTATGGAAAAAGCAGCTAAATTTCTCGATGAAATGGAGATTCCTTTTGAAATCCATGCTCTTTCTGCTCATCGTACACCTGCTGAAGTAGAAGCTTTTGCCAAAGGTGCCAAAGACAGAGGTATTAAAGTTATTATCGCGGCAGCGGGTATGGCTGCACATCTATGTGGTGTGATTGCCTCTATGACTACGCTGCCTGTGATCGGTGTACCTATCAATTCAACTCTGGATGGTATGGATGCTTTACTGGCTATTGTACAGATGCCCCCGGGAATCCCGGTGGCTACCGTAGGGATCAATGGTGCTCTAAATGCCGGTATACTGGCTGTTCAGATTCTTTCTGTAGGTGATGAATCCCTTCAGGAGAAATTAGCAGGCTATAAAGAAGATTTAAAGAAAAAGATCGTAAAAGCGAACGAAGAATTAGCTCAGATTAAGTATAAATACAAAACGAACTAAATAAATTGATAATTGATAGTTGATAATTAAGGACTAAACTAATTATCAACTATCAATTATCCATTTCCAAAATGGATTATTTTAATTATCGACGTCGTAAATCCTCTGTTGTTCATATAGGGAATACGCCTCTTGGAGGTGATTATCCGGTTCGTGTCCAATCGATGGGGAATATCTCTACCATGGATACGGCAAATGCGGTTTCACAGGCAAAACGGATCATTGATGCCGGTGCGGAGTATGTCCGGTTTACGGCACAAGGGGAAAGAGAAGCCCGGAATTTGGGAGAGATCCGAAAAGGACTGACTAAGGATGGATATCACACTCCTTTGGTCGCGGATATTCATTTTAACCCTGCCGCTGCTGATGTGGCTGCCGGAGAAGTGGAGAAAGTGAGGATTAATCCGGGGAACTATGTAGACCGGGTGAAAATATTTAACCATATTGAATATACGGATGAAGAATATGCCGCGGAATTACAAAAGATCCGTGACCGTTTTATCCCTTTTTTAGAGATTTGCAAAAAGAATCAAACGGCTATTCGTATAGGTGTGAACCACGGGTCCTTATCCGACCGGATCGTGAGTCGTTATGGAGATACACCGGAAGGGATGGTGGCCTCCTGCATGGAATTCCTGCGTATCTGTAAAGACGAAAACTTTGATAATGTGACTATTTCTATCAAAGCATCCAATACCGTTGTCATGGTTTCGACCGTTCGCTTGCTGGTCCGGAGCATGGAGAAAGAAGATATGCATTATCCTCTGCATTTAGGAGTAACAGAAGCCGGAGACGGGGAAGACGGTAGGATTAAAAGTGCTGTCGGCATAGGTACGCTGCTGTCGGATGGGATCGGGGATACGATTCGTGTTTCGTTAAGCGAAGATCCGGAAGCGGAAATACCGGTTGCCCGGAAATTAGTGGAGTATATCCGGGAACGGGAAGGACATGCACCTATTAACGGTGAAATGGCCCCAGGATATGATCCGGTAAAGCCGGAAAGAAGAAAAAGCCGTAGCGTGAGAGAGATCGGAGGAGCCAATTCTCCGGTGGTTATTTCGGACCGTCGGGAAGGTGATTTTGAATTTGATCCTTCTTTCATACCGGATTATATCTATATAGGAAAAGAGGACCCGGATAATTTCCCGGATCATTTACAGTTATGGGTAGATGCCCATTTCTGGAAACCTAAACATAATACGTTTCCCTTCTTTCTTGCTTCTGAACTGAGTGAACTGGAACAATATGATACCACGTTGAAAGTAGTCCGTATGACGAACAGTGACCTGACAGACCAGGCCCTACAACTTCTTTCCCGGGATAGAGCCGCCGTCATTCTTCTTAGTACTCATCACCGGAATGGGGTCGGTGCGCAACGTGCGGCTCTGCATAAACTGATGAAGGCAGGTTATGGTGTACCTGTGATCCTGCACCGGGAGTATACGGAGAAAAGAATGGAATCTTTACAGATCAAGGCTGCAACTGATTTAGGAGCACTGATTCTGGACGGATTCTCTGATGGGGTCATGCTGTATAATGATGGTATGAAGGCCACAGACATCGATAGTTGTATGTTCGCTATCCTACAGGCTACCCGTACCCGGATCAGTAAGACCGAATATATTTCCTGCCCCAGTTGCGGACGTACCCTTTTTGATTTACAGGCAACCATTGCCCGGGTGAAGGAAGTTACTTCTCATCTGAAAGGGCTAAAGATTGGGATTATGGGATGTATCGTGAATGGTCCCGGTGAGATGGCAGACGCAGATTATGGCTATGTGGGTGCCGGACGTGGCCGTGTTAGTTTGTATAAAGGAAAAGCGTGTATACTAAAAAATATTCCGGAAGAAGAAGCCGTGGAACAGTTGGTTCAGTTAATAAAAGAGAACGGAGACTGGCAGAATTAGAATATTGCTATCTTTGTTTGTTTTATAGATAACACACGAGTAAAATATGGAAGTAAAGATCGTTAACAAATCTCATCATCCGTTGCCACATTACGCAACACCCTTATCTGCCGGAATGGATATCCGTGCGAACCTGACCGAACCGGTCGTACTGAAACCTTTGGAACGTAAATTGATTCCTACAGGTCTTTATATATCTCTGCCGGAAGGATATGAAGCCCAGATGCGTCCCCGTAGCGGGCTGGCGATCAAGCATGGGATCTCTTTGCTGAACACACCCGGTACTATAGACGCGGACTATCGCGGGGAGATCGGGATTATTCTGGTCAATCTTTCGAATGAACCGTTTACGGTGAATGACGGAGAACGGATTTGCCAGATGGTAATCACTACGCATAGCCAGGTACAATGGCAACCGGTAGAGGAACTGGACGAAACTGAAAGAGGAGCCGGAGGATTCGGTCATACGGGTAAACAGTAATAACTGTTTATCCGTAACAGTACGTTGAAATATTAAACCATTTGGCCGTACGCTTCTCTAATAGCATTATAATTTGACTGTGTATGTTTAAACAACGAATATATATTCTTTTCTTTCTTCTTTTGGTTGGACTGCAAGGTTTCTCACTCCATGCTGATGAGGAGAACCGTAGTTTTCCTTCCCGGACAAACGAGTTGAGCCATTCCGACCAGCGTAAATTCGATTATTTCTTTTATGAAGCACTTAATCTGAAGAATGCAGGGAAGTATGATGCTGCTTTTGACGCATTTAATTATTGTTATGCGATTGATTCCACCGCGGCACCTGTATTGTATGAGTTGGCAAACTTTTATATGCAGTTAAACCAGCCTGAAGTGGCTGTGGATCTGTTAAAACGGGCTGTGGAAAACAGTTCGGATAATTTTGCCTATAAGATCGCGTTAGCTTCCATTACTCGCAATCTGGGAATGTATGGGGAAGCCGCGGAAGCGTATGAAGAACTGGTAAAGCAGTATCCAGCCAAAGCAGATCTGAATTTCTATCTGGCGGAGGCGCTAACTCAGCAGGGAGAGATTGGAAAAGCAATTAAGGCTTATGATGCGCTGGAATCCAGTATGGGGATGAACGAAGCCTTGTCTATGCAGAAGTATAGATTGTATAATATGCTGGGAGAACCGGAAAAGGCACTGGAGGAAATAGAGAAACTGGCTGTAAAATATCCGATGGAATCGCGTTATCAAATTGTATTGGGAGATCTTCATCTGGAGAAAGGAGAGGCTGACAAGGCACTTGAGTTCTATGACAGAGCATACGCTCTGGACCCCTCCAGTCCCTATTATATTGTAGCGATGGCTAATTATTACGAGGTGAAAGGGGATAAAGAGGCGGCGGAAACTCAGATCCGGAATGCGCTGATTAATGAAAAACTGGATATAGAGAGCAAAGTGAGTATTCTTTCCCGTTATATTGTATCCCTTCAACAGTCTAAAAAAGATACGGAAAGTGCCAATCCTTTATTTGAGACCTTATTGGAACAACATCCGGAAGATACTGAACTAAAACAAATGTATGGTGGTTTATTAGTATTACAGGGTAAAACGGAAGAAGCGAAATTCCAGTTCCAGTTGATCACAGAAATGGAGCCGGAAAATATGGCTGCCTGGCAACAGTTATTAAACCTGTCCATCCGTGATATTCCGGAGATGATCCGGGTCAGTAAAAAGTGTATTGAGTTATTCCCGGATGTTCCGGAGTTCTATTTGTGGTTGGGCATTGCTTATTCTCAGAATGAGGAGTATGACGAAGCGATACAGGCATACAGGGATGGGCTCTTGGTTGTGCCGGAAGAGAACCGGCCGTTGAAATCGGATCTGTATGGACAGATCGGAGATACCTTCTATCAGAAAGACCGGATGGATAAGGCGTTTGAAGCTTACGATGAGGCGTTGAAATATAATGAAAGAAATGTGGTTGTATTGAACAATTACGCTTATTTTCTCTCGCTGGCTAAGAAAGATCTGGTGAAAGCAGAGCGTATGAGTGCCCAGTGTATTAAACTGGAACCGGACAATGCGACCTATCTGGACACTTACGCCTGGATATTCTTTATGCAGGGAAATTACACGCTTGCCAAATTCTATATTGAAAAGGCCCTGGCGAGTGACCGCACTGGTAGTCATGAACTGATCGATCATTATGGAGATATTCTCTATATGTCCGGTGATGCGGAAAAGGCGGTGGAGCAGTGGGAAAAAGCGAAAGAAATGGGGAAAGAAAGTGTGGTTCTGGATCAAAAGATCGCAGAGAAAAGATATATTGAAGACGAGAATGCAAAATGAGGAGATACTTTTTTCATATAGTAATTAGTAGTCTGCTGTTAGCAGTCTTATGGCTGGCAGGTTGTAAATCAACGAAGACAATCGGTACGGTTACCGCGGAAGGAACCAAAGAGCAGGGAGTCTTTTTTGACTCTATGATGAAGCAGGCACTGCAATATGAAAACCTGTCTGCCCGGATGAATGTGGAATTACAGCTTCCGGGAAAGGAGTTCAGTTCAAGGGTGGATCTGAAAATTCTGAAAGATCGTGTGCTCCAACTCTCCGTCCAGCCCTTTTTAGGGATTGAGGTCTTTCGGATGGAGATCACGCCGGATAGTATCAAGGTAGTAGACCGCATGAATAAACGATATGTGGCAGAAAACTATATCCAATTAAAAGGACAAGCTCCGGTTGATTTTAACTTTTATAATCTCCAGGCTCTTTTTACCAATCGCATTTTTATCCCGGGAGAACAGGGCTTTACCCCTAAACAATACAGCCGTTTCAAACTAAACCAGGGTGGTTCAGTGGTGGAAGCGAAGATCAAAGACTCTTCCCGCATAGCATATACCTTTAAAGCGGATGGAGAAGAGAAACTTCTGTCTACGGATATAACCGATGAGACGAACCGCTATGCTTTGCAGTGGCTTTATACGGATTTCCAGCTCACACAGGATCAGGTTTTCCCGATGTTTATGGATGTCCGGGTATTGGTGAATGGCCAGGCAGAAGGGGGGATGAAGATCAATTTCTCAAGAATTCAGACAGATACCTCACTAAATTTTGATTTTTCAATTCCTGATAAATATAAACGTATTACCTTTGCAGAAATCCTGAAAGGTCTTAGTAGTACGAAGTAATGAGAAAATGAAACATTTCTGGTTAACCATATTTATCTTATGCACCCTGACTGCTTTCGGACAAAAGTCCGCAAAGGTTCGGGAATTGGAGAACCAGAGAAAAAAGGCGCTTGCCGAAGTAGAGATGACTAACAAACTTCTCAATGAAACCAGGCAGACCACTAAAAATTCATTAAACCGCCTCAACCTGCTTTCCCAACAGATCCTTTCCCGTAAGAAAGTAATTGAACTGCTGAGTCAGGAAATGAATGCCATTGATACCCAGATCTCAGACATGCGAAAAGAGATCGTCGCACTGGAAAAAGAACTGGGTAACAAAAAAGAAAACTATTCCAAATCCGTACAGGGATTATATAAACGACACCATTCCCAGGATAAGCTACTCTATATTTTATCAGCAGATAATTTTGCACAGTCTCTGCGCCGGATGCGCTATCTGCGTGAATATGCCGGCTGGCAGAAACGGCAGGCGGCTGAAATTGTGGAAAAGCAGGCAGAGATTAACCGGAAAAGGGAAGAGTTAGACAAAACCCGTCAGGAAAAACAGGCTCTGTTGGGAGAGCGGGAAAAGGAACGCAAAAATCTGCAAAGTGAAGAGACCAATCAGAAAAAAGAGGTGCAGGATCTGAATAAGAAACAGAAACAACTGCAGGCGGAATTAAAGAAGAAGCAACAACAGGCCCAGGCGCTGAACAAACAGATCGAAAAGCGGATCGCAGAGGAGATCGCACGTGCGGAGGCAGAAGCGAAAGCCGTCCGTGAAAGGGAACGGCTGGCACGGGAAAAAGCTGCTGCTGCGGGTGAGAAAGTGGCGGAAACCCCAGCCAGGGAAGAACGGGTAGCCGACTCCAAGGGAGGGTATGCGATGACCAAAGAGGAAAAGCAACTCTCAGATAACTTTGCTAATAACCGGGGTAAATTGCCTTTCCCGGTAGCGGCAAACTATACGATCGTAGGTACGTTCGGAGAACAACAGCATCAACAATTGAAATATGTGAAGACTAATAATAGCGGGATTGATATCCAGACAATTCCCGGTACAGATGCCCGTGCGGTCTTTAACGGAGAGGTGACCCGTGTTTTCGTGGTACCGGGATATAATAATTCAGTGATTATCCGGCATGGTAACTATCTGACGGTCTACAGCAACCTGAGTCAGGTCTATGTTAAAGCCGGTGACAAGGTCTCTACCCGTCAGGCCATCGGAAAAATATTTACAGATACGGAAGACGGTAATTCCACGATCCTTCACTTTCAGCTCTGGAAAGAGAAAGTAAAACAGAATCCACTCCCCTGGTTGAATTAAATGATCTCAACCATGAAAGCGCTTTTTTCCTCTGAACTAAAAAGGAATGCATTCCGGTTATTATCCGCCAATGTGCTCTCACAGTTTATTGGATTGGCGGTTTATCCTGTCGTTACCCGATTGTATTCTCCGGAAGAATTCGGTCTTTTCAATATTTTTACCACTTTGTGCGGAATCCTGTTTGTACTCTCCACTGCACGGTATGAGTATGCGATCGTATTACCCAGGTCAACGAAAGATGCAGCAGCTCTTGTCCGTTTATGTATGCGAATAGCCTTCCTGTTCTCCCTGATCCTGCTCCTGCTGATTATCGTGTTTCATACCCAAATCTTAGCACTTTTTCATATGGAATCGTTAGGAATACTACTTTATCTGGTTCCTCTACTTGTTGTTTTGAATGCAGCGGGCCTGACCTGTATGTACTGGTTTAATAGGCTAAAGAAATTTAATCTGGTCGGACGCTACTGGATGAGTCAGAATATAGTGAACAGTTCACTAAAGGTTGTGCTGGGAGCGATGAAATACACTGGATCCGGTTTGATCTATTCCTATTTTGCCGGATTTCTCGCGGCGGTATGTTCTTTCTTTTTATTTGTAAATAACGAAAAAAGCATCCGTTTATGGATCAGTGTCCGACAGGAACAGATCCGGAAAGTGGCAAAGGTCTATCAAAACTATCCTAAATATAACCTGTTGCATGCACTTACGAATATTGTATCTACCGGCTTTCCGATCCTGATTTTCGGACATTTTTTCGGAAATGAGATCGTTGGATATTATGGTCTTGCCTTTTTGATCGGTTTTCGTCCTATCAATCTGGTCACGACCTCTTTATACCAGGTCCTTTATCAGAAAATATCCGATCTCTGTAATAAGCGACAGCCTGTTTACTCCCTGTTTAAACGTTTTTGCATACAAGCCACAGGAGTGCTGCTTCCTTCTTTTATTCTGATCTATTTTATCTCCACTCCGGTAATCCGTTACCTGTTTGGGGCAGATTGGATAGAGGCCGCCTCCATCCTGAAAATATTACTTCCCTGGTTAGGAGCCTGTTTTATTTCCGGGATCTTTGAATTTATCCCTTTTTTATTTTCCCGGCAGCGAAAAGCACTGAGTATAGAAATATGCTATGCCTTATCCCGCCTTTCTGCTATTTTTATCGGAGTATATATGAATGACTTCTATATAAGTCTGATGGCCTATGCATCTATAAGTTTCTTCTTTAAAGTCTATCAATGGGTTTGGTATCGGAAGTTAGTACGAAGCTATGAACGTAGTCGTTAAAAGATAAATTTGTTTTATGAATATACACCTAATCTATCATGAGGGTTCAAGCTGGTATTCGGAAGGGAATATACATGTAAAAGGAAGAGTTTTCAATTCTTCCGGGCAACTCCTGTATGGAAAGAGTTTGTGGAATTGGTTTGCAGATGTCACGGAAGAAGCAGATTTCCTTTGTAAGATTCGGGAATTAAATGGAGCTTTTTCTGTAGTGATGGAAGATAAAACGAATGGAATCGTCCGGGTAGCCGTAGACAGGCTCCGGAATTTTCCGCTTTTATATACTCAGGAAGGTCATACATTTTTAATTTCGGATAGTATAGATAAATTGAGTCAGGTATCCCGGAAAACAACGATGGATCCGGAAGCGGAAAATTGTTTACGTTCGTTTGGATATACACTGGGCAGGAGTACATTGATAAAAGACATCTATCAACTGAGAGGAGGAGAATATCTTTTGTTTGATGGAACAAAATATAAAACCGGCTTTTACCGGGAAATACCCACTCTGCAGTTTGAAGGTGAATATAAAGCGGAACTGAAAAAACTATTCCTGAAACTGGGGAAACGGATATGTACAGCTTTGGAGGGCAGACCGGTTGCTCTTCCTTTAAGCGGCGGATGGGATTCCCGTATCATCGCCCTCCTGCTTAAATTAAACGGGTATAAAGATGTCTTTTGTTTTACCTATGGTAATCCGGATCAATCCGAAGCCTACAGATCGGAAAAGATCGCCGGGAAATTAGGTTATTCGTGGCATATAATAGATTATCATCCGTTTCTGAAAGAGAACTATCTGCATACGGAGAGTTTCCGGAAATATGTGGATTGGGTAGGGAATGGAATCTCCTTCCCTTATTTGCAGGAATACTTTGCCGCACGTTATCTCAAAGAAGAAATGAAACTTTCTTCCCGGACTATATTCCTTCCGGGCCATTCCGGTGATGCCTTAGGAGGAAGTCACTTTTTCCCGGATATGGAACATTTCTCTTCGCTGATGGACTATGCTCATAAGAATTACCGGAGAAATGGTCGTTTATTGCTACATTCTTCTAAAGACAAGCAGGCTGTTTTACAGTGTATGGTCAACCACATTTCACCGGAAAGAAAAGTCTTGACTCATCTACTGCATGATTATTGGCTGACGGAAGAAAGGCAGACCAAGCAAATTGTAAACAGTGCTAAAGTCTGGAACTATTTTGGATATGAATATATGCTTCCTTTATGGGATGAAGAATTGACTACCTGCTGTCTTTCGCTACCTTTTGAGTGTCGCTTATATAAGAAAGTATATAATGAAGTATTGGAGGAATTGTTTTTGGAAAATGATCTTCTTTTGGAAAACGAGTCCGCTGCTATTTACACAGCCCGGCAGAAAAAAGCTTTTTTCAGGCAACGAATAAAAACTTATATAGGGTTCTTTCTTCGTTTTTTTCCTAAAAAGGACCGGTATGATTTCTTTTATTTTGAAGAATTGCTGGAACCTATACGACAGGAACTACCTCCTATTCCTGCCAATGAACTGAATGCATGGCTTTCAGCCTGGTATGCTTTCTATTTTAAGAACAAGCTGGAAAATCTATAATATCAGCCCATTCAAAAGTTTTACATAGGTTTCAATAGCTTCCCGTATTTCCATCTGGTAGATAAATTCATCCGCTGTATGGGAACGGCACGATTCTCCCGGACCGATCTTTACCGAAGGGAACGGCATCAGTGCCTGGTCACTCAGGGTAGGGGAGCCGAATGGGATTTTACCTAATAGCAAAGTCCGTTGAACAAACGGATGATCCATCTCCGTCCGGGTAGAGTTCAACCGGAAGCTTCTCGCTTTTACTTCACAGTCAACCTGTGCCTGTATAAGCTCAAAGAGTTGTTTGTTCGAATAAAATTCATTGGTACGGATGTCCACCGTGAATTCACAACGGTCCGGAATGACATTGTGTTGGGTTCCTCCCTGAATAATCGTCACACTCATTTTCACCGGCCCTAAAAAGTCACTTTGTTCAGGAAATAGGTAACTGTTAAACCATTGAATGTCCTTCATTGCCAGTGTAATTGCATTCCTGCCTTCATTCCTGGCGGCATGTCCCGACTGTCCTTTACTAACACAATCCAGTACCATAAGCCCCTTTTCCGCAATCGCAGGTTGCAGCCCGGTCGGTTCGCCCACAATCACAAAATGGACCGGTGGGAGTTCAGATAGTACACTTTCCAGTCCGTTTTTTCCGGAAACCTCCTCTTCACAGGAGGCCAGGAAGATCAGGTTATAAGGCTGCTCTGTGGCAGAAAGGATCGAAAAGGCTTCATACAGAGAGACTACACTTGCCCCCGCGTCGTTACTACCCAACCCGTATATTTTTTCATCATCTGATTCCTGTGGATCAAACGGGTCCCGGCTCCATCCGGTAACCGGTTTAACCGTATCTATATGTGAGTTTAACAAGATCGTTTGCTTATTTAGGTCAAAGCCGGGAGCCACTATCCATAAATTATTCCCTTTCCGTTTCACCGAATGACCGGCTGTTTCCCACCGTTGTTGCAGAAAATCGGCTACTTCCTGTTCTTCCCTGCTGAAGGAGGGCCGGGAGATCATTCCCTTTAATAGGTCAATGGCTTCGTAGTATGGTTCCATAATCTTATTTTTTATCCGTTAACAACCGGATCACAGCCTCCCGGTCTATGATTAATTGATGCTTTAATGCTTCCAGCGAATTAAACTTAATATCTCCGCGGACGTGATAAATAAAAGAGACGGTGATCTGTTTGTTATAAATATCTCCGGTGAAATCGAAAATATTTACCTCTAACGTCGTATGATCACCATTTTCCAAAGTGGGTCGCTTCCCTATATAAAGCATTCCTTTATACTGCTTCTGGTCAATCTCTACCCAAACCGCATATACCCCGGTACCAGGCACTACCTTATAGGACTCATCCACCGCAATATTCGCCGTTGGAAATCCCAGGGTTCTTCCGATCTTATATCCTTTGACAATATGCCCTTTAAGATGATAAGGATATGTGAGCAGACGGGCGGCTTCTTCTACCTGACAGAGAGATAATTGCCTTCTTATTTCTGAAGAGCTGACCGTTGTGTTCCCACTATCATAAACTGTTGCTTCCCTGACCTCCATGCCGCATTCCTTTCCATATTGCCGGTACTGGGAAAAACCATCGAGGCGGTTGTGACCGAAACGATGATCGTAACCAATCAACAAGGTGTGCACCTGAAAATCCTGATGGAGGACGAATATCATAAATTCCCTGGCGCTTAGGTTGGCTAATTCTACGGTGAAATCCAGCATAATGCAATAATCTATTCCGGTAGTAGCCAGATGCTCCAGCTTTTCTTCTAATGAGTTGAGCAATTTCGGTTGGTAATCGGAATGTAGGACAGCCCGGGGATGGATCGGAAACGTAATGACAGCAGAAGGGATTCCCTCTTTGCGGGATATGTAGATCATCTCCTCAATAAGGAAACGGTGCCCCACATGGACTCCGTCAAAGAACCCGATGGTAGCCACAAACTGCTTATGGGGTATCTCTTTTTTATCTTTTATCAGGATCATCTGGTTCCGTCACTTTTTCTGCAAAGGTACATGAATAACCACAAAAATAAAACAGTGTGAAAAGATATCTTAATAGGGGAAAAATGGTCTCACAAATGTTAAATTTAGCACATTTTAATTCGAGTATGTAAAGTTTTATGTTGTGTAACACTTTTTGGCAATAAAAGGTTCACCACTTAACATATATTAGTCGTAAAACTATTGACAAAAGCCTTCTGTTAGTATATCTTTGTACTGTAGTTTTTCATAATAGTATTAGATTTAAGGTTAACAAAGTTTGGTTAGGGGTTGTCGGGAGACACCCCTTAATTTTTTCTATACCTTCCTATAAACTTTCAAAGATACAATTAATTTTTTTATGCTGCTTTTTTCAGGACTTATTAGATCTCCTCCCTCTGTGCCGGGAACACGGGTGCCGTGATTTCTACCGGTTCTTATTAAATTTATTTGTTTATGTGATTAAAGATGAGGCCGGAGAGTGTCCATTTGCTAAAAAAATTACTTACTTTGTGACCCTTAATGTTTCGAATTTTAATTTATTGCATACACATATGGCACAGGATGATGTTTTTAAGAAATTAGTTTCACATTGTAAAGAATATGGTTTTGTTTTCCCTTCTTCTGAGATCTATGACGGTTTAGGCGCTGTGTATGATTATGGACAGAATGGTGTGGAACTGAAAAACAATATAAAGAAATACTGGTGGGATAGTATGACCCTTTTACATGAAAATGTAGTTGGGATCGATTCTGCTATTTTTATGCACCCGACTATCTGGAAAGCTTCCGGACATGTGGATGCGTTTAATGATCCGTTGATCGATAACAAAGATTCTAAAAAACGCTACCGGGCAGATGTGCTTATCGAAGACTATTTGGCAAAAATCGATGAAAAGATAGAGAAAGAGGTAGCGAAAGCGGCAAAACGTTTCGGGGAAACCTTTGATGAAGCTCAGTTCCGTGCGACCAATGGCCGTGTGCTGGAACAGCAGGCGAAACGGGATGAAGTGCATACCCGCTTTGCACAGGCTCTGAATGATGCTAACCTCGAAGAACTACGTCAGATCATTCTGGACTGTGAAATTGTGTGTCCGATTTCCGGTAGCCGTAACTGGACGGAAGTTCGTCAGTTCAATCTCATGTTCTCTACAGAAATGGGGTCTACCGCAGACGGAGCGATGAAAGTTTATCTTCGTCCGGAAACAGCGCAGGGTATTTTTGTGAATTTCCTGAATGTGCAGAAAACGGGACGTATGAAAGTACCTTTCGGTATCGCTCAGATTGGTAAAGCCTTCCGGAATGAGATCGTGGCCCGTCAGTTTATTTTCCGTATGCGGGAGTTCGAACAGATGGAAATGCAATTCTTTGTTCGTCCGGGTGACGAGATGGACTGGTTCAATACCTGGAAAGAGTTCCGTTTGAAATGGCATAAAGCCATGGGACTGGGCGATGAAAAATATCGCTACCATGATCATGATAAACTGGCTCATTATGCCAACGCGGCAACGGATATTGAGTTCCAGATGCCTTTCGGGTTTAAGGAAGTAGAGGGTATCCATAGCCGTACAGACTTTGACCTGAGCCAACATGAAAAATATTCAGGTAAAAAAGTACAATACTTTGATCCTGAACTGAACAAAAGCTATACTCCCTATGTGGTTGAAACTTCTATCGGTGTAGACCGTGTATTCCTGAGTATACTTGCCGGATCTTTCTGTGAAGAAAAACTGGAAAATGGTGAAACCCGCGTGGTTCTGAAATTACCGGCTGCTTTGGCACCTGTAAAACTCGCTGTCATGCCATTGGTGAAAAAAGATGGTCTTCCTGAGAAGGCGCAGGAGATTATCAATGCCCTTCGTTTTGATTTTCGTTGCCAGTACGATGAAAAGGATTCAATAGGAAAACGTTACCGCCGTCAGGATGCGATCGGTACTCCTTATTGTATTACGGTGGATCATGATACCCTGAAAGATAATTGTGTAACGATCCGTTTCCGTGACAGCATGGAGCAGGAACGGGTAAGTATTGATCAGTTGCAATCTGTTATCTCAGAAAAAGTAAGTATGAAAAACTTATTGAAGAAAATAACCGAATAAACAGCGATATGAAAAAATATTTGTATTTATTTCTTATTCTCCTTTCCGCAGGTGTCTTATTTTCCTGTGGAGATGATGATGATGACATTGCAGTGGATGAAGAGTGGAAAGTACTGAACGATACAGCCTTTCAGGAGATTGCCAATAATCCGGACTATACCCGGCTCCAGTCTTTGAACAATAATGGATTTATCTATTATAAAGTATTGACAGAAGGGACTGGTACTAAAAAAATTTATTATAATAGTACGGTGGATGTCTATTATAAAGGGTGGTTCATTGATGGAACAGTTTTTGATGAAAAATTGGAGGAATATGCCGTTCCTGCCACTTGGACAGTTAACAGCCGTATACCTGGTTGGATAACAGCTCTACAATATATGGTTGAAGGAGATGAATGGGAGATTTGTATACCCCAGCAATTAGCTTATGGATCTGTTGGTTTTAAAGATAATAGCGGGAATGTGGTTATCAAACCTTATTCAACGTTGATATTCAGTCTAAAGGTCGTTGGTGTTACAGATCCGGAATAATTAATATAAATATATAGAAGGAAAGCGGGAAACAAGATTTTAAATTGTTCCCCGCTTTTTTATTGTCAGAAGAAGTTATTTCCGTTTAATTACTTTAATATCTATCACTTCCGTAACTGCTTTTTTCACTATATTTGCGTTGTACGCTTAAAGTAGCGATTGAATTATATGAAACCAGAAGATATCAAAGAGTATAACGAAAACGAAGAAGAAAAAACAGATATGACGGAGTCTTCCTCCGGAGAGCAGCAGACAACGAACTCAACCGATACCCATTCGGATTATAAAGTGCCTGCTAAAACAGAAGGAAAAATTACTTATCATTTGTCAGGTATGTATCAGGACTGGTTCCTGGACTATGCCTCCTATGTGATTCTGGAACGTGCAGTTCCCCATATTAATGATGGATTAAAGCCGGTTCAGCGTCGTATCCTGCATTCGATGAAACGGCTGGATGACGGCCGTTACAACAAGGTCGCTAATGTGGTAGGTCATACAATGCAGTTTCACCCGCATGGGGATGCTTCGATTGGAGATGCCCTGGTGCAGTTAGGACAAAAGGATCTGTTAATCGATTGCCAGGGAAACTGGGGGAATATCCTGACCGGTGACGGAGCAGCCGCTCCCCGTTATATAGAAGCCCGCCTTTCTAAATTTGCACTGGAAACGGTCTTTAATCCGAAGACAACGTTATGGCAGCCTTCTTATGATGGCCGTAATAAGGAGCCGATTACCCTACCTGTGAAATTCCCGCTTTTGTTGGCACAGGGAGTAGAAGGGATTGCTGTTGGTCTCTCCTCGAAAATATTGCCTCACAACTTTAATGAGTTGATTGATGCCTCCATCGCTTATTTGAAAGGAGAAGAGTTTAAACTCTATCCTGATTTCCTGACGGGAGGATCAGTGGATGTGGCCAAATATAATGATGGAGAACGGGGTGGTTCGGTGAAAGTACGGGCCAGGATCACCAAATTAGATAATAAAACCCTGGTGATCTCTGAAATTCCATACGGAAAGACAACCTCTTCTCTGATCGAATCGATTCTGAAGGCCAATGATAAAGGAAAAATCAAGATCAAAAAGATCGACGATAATACTGCCCGGAATGTAGAGATTCTGATCCATCTCGCTCCCGGGGTTTCCTCCGATAAGACCATTGACGCTTTATATGCATTCTCGGATTGTGAGATCAGTATATCTCCGAACTGTTGTGTGATCCGGGATAATAAACCTCAATTCCTGAACGTCAGTGATGTGCTGCGTCACTCCACCGACAATACGCTGGTGCTGTTGCGCACAGAGTTAGAAATTGAAAAGTCGGAAAAAGAGGAAGCTCTGTTTTTTGCCTCGCTGGAAAAGATCTTCATTGAAGAACGGATCTATAAAGACAAAGAGTTTGAAAATGCGAAAAACATGGATATCGCGGTCCGGCATATTGATAAACGGCTGGAGCCCTTTAAGCCTGCTCTGGTACGTGAGGTAACCCGGGAAGATATTCTCCGGTTGATGGAGATCAAAATGGGCCGTATCCTGAAATTCAATTCGGATAAGAGTAAAGAACTGATCGCGCAGATCAAAAAAGACATCAAAGAGATTGATCGCAAGTTGAGCCATATTGTGGAACATACCATTGAGTGGTTTACCCGGTTGAAAGAAAAATATGGGGCTAACTATCCCCGTCTGACCGAGATCCGTAATTTTGATACGATCGAAGCGACGAAGGTCGTGGAGGCAAACGAGAAATTATATATCAACCGGGCGGAAGGATTTATCGGAATGTCCCTGAAAAAGGATGAATACATTTGTAACTGCTCTGATATTGACGATATTATTATCTTCTACCGGACCGGTGTATATAAAGTGGTGAAAGTGCCGGATAAGATGTTTATAGGCAAGGATGTGCTCTATGTCAATGTCTTTAAACGGAATGACAGCCGTACGATCTATAATGTGATTTACCGGGATGGCGGACCGAAAGGCATTAGCTTTATTAAACGTTTTGCGATCACTGGTATCACCCGGGATAAAGAATATAGCGTTACAAAAGGAACGGATGGTTCCCGTGTCCTCTATTTCAGTGTTAATCCGAATGGAGAAGCAGAGACCGTGAAGGTAATCCTGAAACCGAAGCCCCGTCAAAAGGTCTTCATGTTTGAAAAGGATTTCAGTGAGATCAGTATCAAGGGGCGTGGCTCTATGGGAAATGTCCTGACGAAAGGGGAAGTACACAAGATCACGTTGAAGCAAAAAGGAACCTCTACTTTAGGAGGATTACAAGTCTGGTTTGACTGGGATGTGCTCCGGTTGAATTATGATGGCAGGGGAGAAGAGTTAGGAGAATTCCATAACGATGAAAAGATCCTGGTTGTCCTGAAGAACGGGGATTTCTATACGACCAATTATGACCTGAGTAACCATTATGAAAATAACATTGTGGCGATTCAGAAATTTGATGCAAATAAGGTGTGGACGGCTGCCTTATATGATGCCGACCAGAAATTCCCTTACCTGAAACGTTTCCAGATGGAAGAAAGCAGCCGGAAGCAAAACTTCCTGGGAGATAATCCCAAAAGTAAGCTCTACCTGTTGACTGCTGAAACCTATTCGCGGATTGAAGTCCTGTTTGGTGGCAAAGACAGTTTCCGGGGCAAACTGGAGATCGATGCAGAGGAGTTTATCGGAGTGAAATCCTTTAAAGCACGAGGCAAACGGATCACTACGTTTGAAATAGAACAGATCCGGGAACTGGAACCTACCCGCTTCCCTGAACCTGAGACGATGCCGGAGGTAACGATGGATGTGGTGGAAGACATTGAGACTGATCAGGAAAGCTCCACAGATATTCTGGATGAGATCACCGGACAGATGAAGTTATTCGACAAATAGAATATGAGAAAAGCCTGGTTTCTTCTTCTGTTTATTTGTGGGGTAGCCTGCCGGCTGATGCCGCAGACTTTGCAGGAAGAGCTCCCGCGGGCACTGAATGAAGGAACCCTGTTAGGCTTTGGTACCTCCAATGTAAAAGATACCTATCTCTCACCTTTCAATTATAAAGGGTGGGGGATTCGTATTTTAAATGAACGGATGAAGATCGTCCGTCTGGGGAAGTCCCGGTTTTCCCGGCAACAGTTGATTAATGTCGATATCAGCTCCACTAAAAATCCTTCGGAACGGATCAATGATTTCGGTGGTTTTGTAGATTACTCTCTTGGATATCACTACCGGATCCCCCTTTCTTCTCAATTTATGTTGATGAGTGGTCTCTCCGGCCATTTCTTAGGAGGTTTTATCTATAATACCCAGAATGGGAATAACCCGCTTTCCGCTAAAATAGATGTGGACCTGAATCTTTCTGCGATTGCGATTTATCATACCCGGATAAAAGAGCTTCCCTTAACTTTCCGCTACCAGATAGAGTTGCCGGTAGCCGGAGTCTTCTTTGCGCCTCCTTACGGTAAAACCTATTATGAGATCTTCAATGTCGGGCATACGTCTGATGTTATCTCTTTCAACTCGCTCCACAATAAGTTTGCCATGAAGAACTATTTCACAGTAGACATTCCTATTAAAAAAGTGACGATCCGTGCAGGCTATCTGAATAGTTTATACTACACGGACATAAATCTGATCGAATCGCATCTGATTTCTAACTCATTTATGATCGGATGGGTAAAAGAATTCATATCTTTGGGTGGTAAGCGTTCCCGGCAATCTCATAAGTCAAGGAGTGCTTTTTACTCAAATGGATTCTGAATGAGGCAACCGATCCTATATACCTGTGCTTCTTTTCTTTGTTTGCTCTTTCTGGCCGGATGTGAGATGCAGAATGAGTTTACGGATTCCCCGCGTCAGAATTTTGAGGTGCTGTGGAAAACCCTCGATGAACACTATTGCTTTTTTGAATATAAAGAGGTGGATTGGGAGGCTGTTTACAGGGAATATAGCCAGTATGTGGATGAATCCCTGAATAGCTATGAGCTTTATAATATCCTGTCGGACATGTTGAATGAGTTAAAAGACGGGCATATCAACCTGATCACACCGGAACGGGTCTCCCGGTATGACAATTGGTTTTTGGATTATTCGCTGAATTTCAATGAAGTGCTGATCGCGGATCACTATTTCCAGGGAAACTATAACTGGGGAAGTACACAGATGCAATCCACTTTTTTGAGGGAAGGCCAGATTGGATATATCTATTATCCGACCTTTACGGAAGGAGTACTGGAGTCGGAACTAGATCAGCTCCTGCTCTCTTTTGCAGATTGTGAAGGGCTGATCATCGATGTCCGAAATAATGCAGGAGGTTCCCTGACTCATTCGGACCGGTTAGCCTCCCGCTTTGTAAAGGAAAAGACCCTGACGGCGTATATTCAACATAAAACAGGGAAAGGACATACCGACTTCTCAAATCCCTACCCCATCTATCTTCATCCTTCGGAAGGAGTCTTATGGCTTCGCCCGGTCATGGTATTGACTAACCGGAGAGCCTATAGTGCAACCAATAATTTTGTGAGTAAACTAAAAGTACTCCCGCAGGTGACCACGATTGGTGACTGGACCGGCGGAGGAAGTGGGTTCCCCATTACTTCCGAACTACCCAACGGATGGAGTGTCCGTTTCCCAACCAGCCCGATCCTGGATATCAATAAACAACATACGGAATTTGGTATTGCTCCGGATATAGAGGTTGCTTTAGATCCCGCATGGGAAGAAGAGGGAAGAGATGCGTTGATAGAGAAAGCCATAGAGATGATCCTATATCCGCCTCCAGGCTTTTAACTATAAAATCTCCCCGAAACATTTGCATTTAAATAAAAAAGAATTACCTTTGCACCGCAAACCGATGCGGCTGTGGTGTAATTGGTAGCCACGCCAGACTTAGGATCTGGTGCTTCACGGCGTGGGGGTTCGAGTCCCTTCAGCCGCACTAATAAAAATCGAAAAATCAAGCAAATCCCTGAAACGTATGAAAAGGGCAAAATATAGCGGTTTTTCACATTAAAATTGTGACTTATCAATATATGGAATATCCACATAATAAAAGACATAGCAGTCCTCTCTTATCTATCTTCCCCTTATTTACTATTTAAAAAAGAGTAAAACTTTGAAATACAGGTGGTGTGGCCGTTAAGTTAAAGTAATCCAGTTTCCGGACCGGGACACGGAAGTAGGAAAGGTCGGTATATTCTTTATACAACCGGGATAATACCGGGTTGGTATCATATATTTCTTTTCCTGTTTCATCCGGGACATCAAAGCAGGCTTCTCCACTTATCCGGACGGAGATATTTTTCGGTTACTTTTTCCGGATTTCTTACGACTGCTTTTACTTTATACCCTCTCGAAAGGGCCTCTTTCAGGATAGCGGAACCTATAAATCCGCTTGCTCCGATTAATACAATTTGTTTCATAAGTATCTTGTTTTTTAATAATATAACAAAGGAATAGGTTTATGGGTAGTGCCTGGTGATATAAAACCGGATAAAAAAGGTAAATTTCCGCGTATGGATAAAAACTATGTTGTCTTTTCTTGCGGAAGGTGACGGGGTTTATTCCCAGGTCTTTCCGGTGAAAGAGAGGCGATAGATTTTGTGTCAGTAGCCGTTCACACATCAATAAGATAGCGCTTATTTTTTGGACTCCGGATGTGCTTTCAGCCATTCCCGGAAAAGGGATAGGTGATGTGCTTCGTCTGCTATTAATTTGGATAGGAGCTGAAAGCTGGTAACGGTTGTTTTATTTTCCGGGAGTGCTTTTACTTTTTCGAGTATTTTATTGTATGCAGCAATCGTATTGGTTTCCGAATCAATACCCAACTGCACAGCTTCACGGGCACTTTTCCCGTAAGAGACATACTTGGTATCATATTCCTGGGTTACCTCTCCTTTGAGTGCCAATATGAAATCGCCCAGTTTATCCATGTGCTTCATCTCTACTAATGCAATTCCCATCATCAGTTCTCCGATATCATCAAAAAGAGCTTCCTGTGAGATATATTGGTGAATAGCTGTCAGTTCCGAAAAGTTATTGGTTCCCCTGTACACATCGTAAAACCATTCCGGCTCCACTCCTTCGCCGGGTTTGACATCCACGAAGTCAGGATACAGAATATCGGAATCACTGTATTTCATGGCATTGACAAGTCCCAGCGTAAGATCATCCAATTGATTGGTTCCCCGTTTCTTTACAAGTGCGTGCATTTCTTTCGGATTCTTCATAACAAGTACTTTTTGATGATAATTAAATGATTTGTTTTATCATATATAAAACAAACTATCTGTGTAGAAGGTTGAGAGCACCTATCAGTAAGGCGAAGAATGACCAGATCCAAGTCCATACGGCCTTATTGGCTACCTCTTCCGGTTTACGAAGGGCTTCGGCTTTCATCTGTTCCCATTCCTGGTGGGCATGCTGAATGCTTGCTCCCAGCTCTCCCAGGCTTTCATGACCCTGATACCTACGATATCCTGCGCGGAGTATCTATTTACATGGATTAGTAAGAGGAAGTTTATTCTTGTCAGTTGTATAGGTTTTCAGGTGCTTGTTAAGTTGGTCGATATAGGTTGAGCAGAAATATAGGAAATACCCCATGTAGGCTTCTTTTATCTGGTTGGCATCTGTACTACTTTAAAGTTCAGTCATAGTGGGAAAGAAAGGTTATTTATTATATTTGTTTTGTGGTTCGTCCAAATTAAAATAATACGTTTAATTAAAAAAGATATGAAACTTACTGTTTTAGTTGATAATTCCTTATTATTAAAAAATGTATGATTAATTCTAATTATTCAACTCGATTTTTAGGTAAACACGTTTCAGTAATTATAGACAGGCCTAAAGGTTATTATCATCCGGAGTGGAATTTCATGTATGAATTGAACTATGGTTACATCCCAAATACGCTTGCACCTGATGGCGAAGAATTAGATGCGTATGTACTTGGGATAGATGAACCTATTCATAAGTTTGAAGGTCGGTGTATTGCAATTATTCAAAGACTAAATGATGAGGATGATAAATTGGTGGTAGCTCCTGATACTATTTGTTATACTGTAGAACAAATAAAGCAGATGACAAATTTTCAGGAAAAGCACTTTGAAATAGAAATACTTATGTAGGAGAAGGCATTACCTGTACCCATGAGATTGTACCAGGAAACAAAGAAATAATTTAATTATGAGCAGAAAAAAGAAAATTATATGGTTTGTAAGTAGTACGATAGCTATACTCTTATGTATGGTAGCATGGTATGTTTTAAGTGAGATGGGAAATCTGTATTCAGATCAAGAGAATGAAGACAGGTATGCTGGTTACCCATACTACGACACAGAAGAACACCAATTTATCAGTCCAAAGAAACTGGAATCCTATCCGGAAAGAACAACCGGTGGTCATGCAGGGATGAAACGGTTCTTCACCCAATCACCGAATGCACCTAAAAAAGATTTACCTAAAGTAAACCTTACCAAAGCCGATTTCACTTCTATTCCCTCAAATTACGCCTTATACTGGTTGGGACATTCGTCAGCTATCCTGGAACTCGACGGGGTAAGAATCCTGATTGATCCGGTATTGGAAAATGCCGCTCCCTTTCCGGGAATTGCCAGAAGATATACGGATTCTCCTATCAAAAGAAAAGAGCTTCCGGATGTGGATATCGTTTTATTAACCCACGACCATTACGACCATCTTGAAGCACGCACAATAAAATACCTCAAAGACCGGAATATCAGATTTATCACGCCTTTCGGTGTGGGTGCCCGTCTGAAAGGCTGGGGAGTACCAACAGAACATATTACCGAAATGGCCTGGGGCGATTCAATTACTGTTTCATCTGTACGGATAGCAGCCTGCCCGGCCATACACTATTCCGGCCGGACCCGGAGTGACCGCAATAAAACACTATGGGCAGCATACGCCATACAAGGAAGTGATAAAAACATCTTCTGGAGTGGCGACACCGGATATGGGGAACATATCCGTGAGATTGGAGAAAAATATGGTCCTTTCGACCTGGCCTGTGTCGAAATAGACGGATGGAATAACGGGTGGCCCAACACCCATCTTTTTCCTGATGAAGCAGTACAGGTAGCCCGTGAGGTGGGCGCGAGAACAATGCTACCTGTCCATTGGGGCGTATTCGATCTGGCACTACATCCATGGGATGAATCTATCCAAAAGGTATATGAGCTATCTTTGGAAAACGGCATCGAATTACTCACCCCACAAATGGGAGAAAAAATTGTTCCGGGAGTATCTAAAACAACAATATGGTGGAATTTATAGAACGAAGTATCACTTTAGAAAACCGGACAAATCAGCAGACCAGTCTGAATAAGATGAAGCGACGTGTCTTTTGTTATATAGTGACTACCATGTGGATGGAATTACTTTTCTGTTGGGTTTTGTGGACAGTTCCTATTTCTCCTCTCTGTAATTTTTTTCAGGTATTCACCTATTCACCATTGGCTAACTATTTATTTACAAGTTAGATATGGTGCATACCCGGTGCATACCTAAACCCAGGGTATGCACCGCTATAGGATAAAATAGTATTCACCCGATAGACTTTCGTTCATAGTGAATAGGTCTTTTCAGCATGCTTAGGAGTGACTAAAGGATAGATATGAACAAACTATTGCTACCCTCTACACCCTGGCGTTGTTATATACCTACTTATTTGGGATAAAGTCCCTACCTGACCGATGCTACCCTCTACACCGTAGGGATAGTCCGTAGGTAGATCAGGGCTGACGGGCTAAACCTTTCTTTGTCCTGAAAAGTGAATATCTTACCGGCAGGTATTCACCTCGGTGAATACCTAAAAACCCAGGGTATGCACCGCTACTAATTCATCATCAGCTATTTATCTAAAAGGTGAATAGGTGAATACCTAAAAATAAATTTGCAAGGAGGAAATCCCTTTTCATACATACAAATGACCTGGGTTGACAAAACAGCATGGGTTGGTCAACATGTCTTGTCGTAAATTGTTTTAATAATGATTTAGTCAGGAACGAAAAAAATAATAAATGGATGATGAATAAGAACATGAGAAAAATATTAGTGGGAATAGGTTGTTTGTTACTGTTTGTACAGATACAGGCCCAGATGGATACGACTTACGTAAAGACTACGCATCTGTTTAGTGTGAAAGGGAATGAGAGTTTATATCTGGATCATTATACGGCTTTGGAGAAAGTAGATGGTGAGAAAACCCCCTGCCTGATCTTTGTCTTTGGAGGTGCTTTTGCCAGAGGAAGCAGGGATGTCCCTAAATATATGCCTTATTTTAATTACTTAGTAAAGAATGGATATACAGTGGTTTCGATTGATTACCGGTTAGGATTAAAAGAGGCTTCCCAACAAAAAGGGCTTAGTGAAGAACAGTTTGCCCGGGCTTTTATCCATGCCGTAGATATAGCCGTCGAAGATCTGTTTGATGCGACCCGCTTTGTTTTGGAACATGCAGAAGAGTGGAATATTGATCCGCAACAGATCATCGCGAATGGTTCCAGTGCAGGTGCTGTGACCGTATTGCAGGCAGAACATGCGATCAGTAATGGAACTTATGATGTGGCAAACAAATTGCCTGCCGGATTTAATTATGCCGGGATCATTTCTTTTGCGGGTGCTATTTTTGTTCCGCAGGGTGAAGTCACCTGGGCCAAAGCTCCCTGTCCGGTTATGATGTTACATGGAGATGCGGATTTGCAGGTCCCTTATGACCGCTTAGTCTTTGGGGACATGGGATTTTATGGAGCCAAATCCATTGCGGAGACATTAGCCACTTCCAACTATCCTTATTACTTCTATCAATTTGTAGATTATGGTCACGAGATCGCCAGTGATCCCATGCAGGATAATAAAGAAGATGTCCTTTGGTTTCTTCATACACTGGTAAGGGACCAGAAGCCCTACCAGATTTATAAGGAACAAAAAGAGATCGGCCGTCCGGAAAGAAATAAAAACTTTGATTTTCAGGATTACGTAAAAGGGAATTTTGACAGATAATTAGAAGGGTTAATTTTATTTAAATAAATTACTTTAATGAATGTTTTGTTTAAATCTAATGATTTATAGATTACATTTGTGGAGGAGATATTATTGATTAAGCTTATCCATTTCATTTGTAAATTTGATTAAAATGTTTATCTAACTTAAAATATTTATTATGAAAAAGAATTTTTTTTATTTTTTTTATGTCTAGTTTCTTTTATTGTTTCTTGTACGAAAGAAGAAGTTGTTAAAAATGACTCTTTTGAAGAACAGACAGAAGTACATTTCTTTTATAATGGAAAAGAATATTATTCAAAATGTGAGATTATAGATGATGAAATTTATATTTTAAATGAAGATGTTAGACTCATTTCTGAAGAGCTTTCCAGAAACCCACAATTAGCTGCTTTTGTCAAAAATGATAAAATCATTTATTATAATACAATTGAAGAACTAAGAGAAGTAAATGGTTTATTTTCTCATGAACAAATCTTAAATTCTGAAGAGATGATTTCAACTAGAGCTTGGGCATGTCCTGATACTCCTCTTGGTCCTGGAGCTTATACTCAATATACACACGTACATATGTATGGAAATACTGATTATAAGAAATTAATGGATGTATATGCAGCTCGGAATACTTCTCCACATAAATACAATGTAGAAAAAAGAGATAAACTTTCTTCATTTATTTTACATGCTTCTAACAATTCGACAGGGAACTGGCTACTTGAAATTACCTTATATGATTTATGGGATTGGAAAGGTCTAAGTATTACGATTGCTGGTGAAGCTCCTGAATTAGCAGTACCTAATTTAAAAAAGTATCCTCTTTATCCTGGGTCCAGTAAAAATTGGAACGATGAGGCTGCAAGTTTCACATTTTATTGATTATAGAATCTAAATAATTATATACTTATTTATGATCGGAGGAAATAACATATTCCCTCCGTTTAAACAATACAGAGAAAGCAGATTCACGCAGAAAAAAATATAAAATATATAATCTGCACAAATCTGCTTTCTCAGCGTTGTTTGCGTTTCTGCTAGGTTTTAGATCTGTAATCGTCGGGATAATTTATCGATCCATTCTGGCAGGGTATCTATGTGATAGATCCGGTCGGCGTAGTATCTGGGGGCAAAAAGAGCGATCTGGAGGGTTTTGCATTTTTCCCGGAGATTAGCGGGGACCGGGTAGTAGCTGGCTAAGATGGCCTGGGAAATATCTCCTCCGTAGATTTCCCGGACGGCATCTACTTTGTATACATCATTCTGGTTTACTTTCCCGGACTTGCATTCTATTACAATCAGTTTCTGGTGGTTATTGACCAGTATGTCTATTTCACTTTTGGCCAGTTCAGGACTTCGCTGACTATGAAAGACAACACTCTGCCAGACTTCCGGTAGGGTTTGTTGTTCGTTACTCCAGATCTGTACTTTATTGGCTACCAATGTTTCCCACCATCTTCCCTCAAAATAGAGCATGTTGGCAAAAGGGGTGAATATCTGCAACAGGACAAGCTCATTTAATTGGATGAGCAGGCTTTGTCCATCCTGGTGAAAAGAGAGAGTGTTTGGAAAGATATGATTTTTCGGAAGCTGTTCTAACCGGCGATTTGCATTGGTATTGTAGAAGTTTTGAATCCGTTCATGTTCTTTCGGATACTTTTCAATAAATTCTTTGATCAGCCAGGCCGCCTGTACATCTTCTTCCTGAAGTCTGTTGGAGTCAAAATAGCTGGTGATCACATTACCGCTGAGCGTCAACATTTCCAGATTGTTCAGGCGGCTGACCATCGGATGCCGTTCAAACGTATTCAGATAGATCACTTCTCCCTGTTCTGACAGATAGAAAGGAATCGCTCCGTAGGCCTGCGCAGCAGTGTAGGCGGCAAAAGCCATGACCTTGGTTCCTACGGATAGGTTATAAGTAAATTCACCTGCAAATTGCTTATGAATTGTGTGGCATACTTCAATCACACTTTTTGCCTCATAGGCTTCCACACAATAAGAGGTTGATTTGATGGATTCCGGTAATAAGGCAAAAATCGGATCCGCCACGTGGTAGGTCTCCTTTGTGAAAAGCAGATGAATGTGATCCGGTTCAAATTCTTTTATGCCATGATAGGGAGTCCATACATCTTTTCCTATTAGAATGATCTGATGTTTCATGTGAATAATGATTAGGGAAGATCCTGTTATGTGCCGGTTCCTTCCGTCCATGTTCTTTCTTATGAAACATCAGGCATTTATTTTTTGTTTATTTCATCCTTCGTCAGTAATCCTTTCTGCAAATGTAATCTATCAGGTGGTTATTCACCTATCCTACCATCCGCAACGTTTTATATCATTTTCTTGTTCCATACAGGTAATGTTTTGTTTATTTTCATGAGTCAGGATACTTAAAATAAAAGGATATTGTATCTTTAACTCGTAGTAACAGGAGAAAAATATGGAGTTGCGGACAATTAATGTCATAAGGTACATTACTCCCTTACGGGAGGGTGGTTCCTTGCCTGCTTTAGCTGAAGCAGATGATGAGTTTAAATATGTAGTCAAATTCCGGGGAGCCGGACATGGACCCCGTATGCTAATTTCCGAACTGATCGGAGGGGAGATCGCCCGCCTGTTGGGTTTAAGGGTGCCGGAACTGGTATTCCTGAATCTGGATGAAGCGTTTGGCCGGACGGAAGGGGACGAGGAAATCCAGGACCTGTTGCAGAATAGTAGGGGACTGAATCTGGGGTTGCACTATTTATCCGGAGCAGTGACGTATGATCCGGTAGCAGTCCGGATAGAACCGGAACTGGCTTCCCGCATTGTCTGGCTGGATAGTTTCCTGACTAATATTGACCGGACCCATAAGAATACGAATCTATTGATATGGAACAAGGAGCTGTGGCTGATCGACCAGGGAGCTTGTCTCTATTTTCATTACACCTGGACGAACTGGAAAGAGCAGGCCCTGAATCCTTTTCCGATGATCAGTGAACATGTACTTTTACCCCAGGCTTCTTTGTTGGCGGAAGTAGATCAGGAGTACCGGAGCAAACTGACCCAGGAGATGATCCGGGAGGTGGTGGAACTGATACCGGATGAGTGGCTGAACTGGGATGACATGCAGACTCCTCAGGAGATGAGAGAGGTTTACTGGAGTTTTCTGACAGAACGGTTGGCCTATTCGGACTTATTTGTAAAAGAGGCACAGGATGCAAAAGCAATACTTATATGAATATGCGGTGATCCGGGTTGTACCCCGGGTAGAGCGGGAAGAGTTTTTTAATGCCGGTTTAATCCTTTTTTCTAAATCTGAAAACTATATTCAGATCCGGGTTCATCTTCCGGAGGAGAAAGTCCGTTTATTCGCTCCGGGATTGGATCCTGCGGTTTTGCAGATCCATCTGGATGCCTTTGAAAAAGTAGGTGCCGGCTCACCGGACAGTGGAAGGATCGGACAGATGGAAGTGCCGGAACGTTTCCGTTGGCTGACGGCTGTCCGCAGTGCCTCCCTGCAAACCTCCCGTCCGCATCCGGGATTGACGGAGGATCTGGATGCTACTTTTGAAAAGCTGTTTACGGAATTAGTACTTTAGGCGTTTTTTCTTTTCGCGGAAGAACATAGGTTCTGTTTGTTTGTTACTAAAGAGATAGAATACTATGTAGAGAATGATACTTCCAAAAATCCGGAATTTAAGAAAATATATGGTTCAGCGATTGATCCCTGCTATTCTGATCTCTATAGCGGGCATTCTTTTTCTGAATTACTTCCTCGCCTACCGCCTGGAAAGTTACCTGAAGAAAGAATTAGGCCGGAGAACGATGGAAGCTACCGATGGGTTTTATCATTTAACTTTTTCAGACCTTTCCATCCATCTATTGAGTGGGGAACTTAAAATAGAAGGGATTGATCTGGAGCCGGATTCTGCTGTTTTTCATTACTGGGAGTCTATTGACAGCCTCCCTTTGACTTATGTGAATGCCCGTATCGGAACCATCGATTTCAAGGGGATTAACCTGATCTGGCTCCGGGATTACCGGCAACTTCATTTTGAATCCTTTGAAATCGCAGATCCGGATATTGATATTTACGATGCTTATTACTCCGAGAGATTTGAAAGGAAAACAAAGAATGTCAGCCGCAAGACATTGCATGAAATCATCTCTCCCTATATCGATGTGTTGACTGTCCGGAGGGTGAACTTAGAAAATGCCTCCGTCTCTTTTATGGTGGAGCATCCGGTGACCCCTATTATTTATATGCTGGAAGATGTGAGTTTACACGCCTATCGTTTCCGGCTGGATGCTGATTCCTATGAAGATGGAAAATTGTTATATAGCGAATATTTTGATTTTACCACGAACAGGCCGCAACGATTACTTACCAATCATGATTTTGTATTGGATGCCGGATTGATCCGTTTAAGTACGAAAGATTCCCTGATTCAACTCCATGATATCCGGATGATCCCTCAGGAAACAGTGTGGCGGGAAAGAAGAAGGCGTCCGGTGAACTATATTGAGGGAGAGGTGGAGCGTGTGGAGGTGAAGGGAATCGTGTTCTCACGGGAAAATGCCCGGAATTCGTTAGATGCCCGTTCGTTTGAGATTGACTCGGCAGACATACAGGTGGTGAACCTGGTGAGCAGGGATACGATCCCGGATCACCGGAAGAAAGATCCTGCTGAACCGAAACCGGATCTGGACTCTTTAGTACAGGCTCTTTCTTTGTATGATCTTATTTCTCCTCTTTTTGAACGGGTTGCAATTGAACATATTGGTGTGGATCATACTCAAATGAACTATGCCCAAAGAGTCCGGGGTTCTGTGGAGACCTATTCCATGGAGGATTTCAGGTTTCATGCCTATGATTTCCTGATCGATTCCGTGTCTGAGAGCCGGCGTGGACTGTGGTATGCCCGGAATTTTTCGCTGGATATAACCGGCCTTGAAGGTTTGATGAGTGCCCGGAATCACCGGGTGGATGTGGACCGGTTGGAATTGGATACCCGGAAAGGAATACTCCGGGTAGAGCAGGTGGATCTTTCTCCTTTATCCACCCGGACTGGTGATGATTACCTGTCTGCCAGGGTGGATACGTTATCGGTCGAGGGCCTTTTATATGAGGAAGGGATTGAGGCCACCTTAGTCCGGCTCACCTCTCCGGATATCCGGTATACACAGGCTATCCGGCAGAATAAAAACAAAAAACCGGGAGGAGGGGGGACAGTAGAAGATATTTTTAATCCTTTGCTACGCTATTTTGCTGTCCGGGATATCCGGATGGAGCAGGGGAATGTGATGATCCGGGAACGGAGGGGAGATAAAAATACGTTTAACCTGAGAAATTTTGATTTCTATGCCCACAACTTCCTGATGAACGAAAGGACCTGGAACAATTCGAATCGTATGTTATTTGAATGTGATGAATATGGCTTTTCTTTCCGGAACTTTGACAATTATCTGCAGAATAAAAATTATCGTCTGACGATCCGGGATGGTGCTTTTTCTACCCGGAAAGGAAATCTGCAATTAGCAGATATCGCTTTGATCCCTCAGGAAGAGACCTGGGATAAAGCGCCTGATTCCTACATCCGTTTTACCAGTCCACTCGTCCGGCTGACAGGACTGAACGATCCGTTGAAAGATTTTGATTTCATAAAGGTTGATTCTGTTTCGGTGGACTCACCGGATATAAAGATTATTAAAGCCCATACGCCAGAGCAGAAAAAGATAGAAGAAAAGGTAAAAGAATATACCCCTTTCTCTCCTTTTAAAAAGGTGGACATTGGCGGAGTGACGCTCCGTAATACTCAGTTAGTCTATGAAAACCGTCCCTCCGGGGAAGAATTGGAGGTCCGGTATGATCAGTTACATATGAGTGATATCCTGTGGAATACCACGGAGACCCGGACATTTGATATGAACCTGTTTGAGGTGAGTGCTCCCCGGGTGAGCTGGAATGTAACGAAATATGATTCGTTACCCTCTTCCGGGAATGCGAAAACGTTGACGGAATTAGTTTATCCTTTTGCAGAAAATATACGTATCCGCCACTTTACCAGTGACCGGATCGGGCTGTTGGTAAGCCAACCTTATATGAAGCTCTCTTTTGATGTGAAAGATTTCATCCTGGAGGAACTGGACTGGCAGCTAAAAAAGGAGGATCGTTCGATGGGTATCGGAAGGATCTATATCGGCGAACCTACCGTTAATCTGCGTCAGAACTTTGTTCCGGTAAAACAGGAAAAGAGTGTCCATGATACCATCCGGTCGAGTATTTATGATCAACTGAACCTTTTAGGAGAAAAGATCTCTGTCGGTTCCCTGGATGTGGTAAATGCCAATATCGATTATGAAAACCAGTTAAATGACACGGTGAAGAGGGCGCAAACGATGAATACCACGGATTTTAGTATAGCAGGGGTTTCCATCCATAACCGGATAAAAGAATTTGCTTTTGATGATATATCCTTCTATACAAAAGATCTCAGTTTTCCGATCAATAATGGGTTTTATGATATAAAGATCGGGGACCTCCGTCTACAGAATGACTATTTGGAACTAAACTCATTCCATATGGTCTCTCCCTATCCCAAAAAAGATTTTGCTTATCTTCATCCTACTCATCAGGATTGGTTTGATGTGAGTGCCCGCAGGCTGCAGATAGAGGGGATGGAGCTGCCGGCTTTATTTTCGGGAGATGCTTTTTATGCAAAGACAGTCCGGGTGGAGGATCCGGTGTTACTGAATTATAAGAATAAAAAAATATATACCCCTCCGAGATGGATGCCTATGATTTATGAGGGATTACAGAAGGCTCCTGTCAAGATAGATATAGATAAGATCCATGTGAATAATTTAGGGGTGGTATATGAAGAACTGGCAAAAAAGCGAAGGAACCCGGACGGCTGGTCTTTACGGAATTAAATGGGACTATCTCCGGGTTTACCAACATCGTTTCCTATCCGGAACAGTATTTCCGTTTGGATGCGGATGGTAAGTTGTATGGCGAAGGGCATTTCTCTGCGGTTTGGTTATTGCCGGTAGACTCTTTGAATGACCGGTTTATGCTGGATGCCCAATTGCCTGAATTTGACCTGACTGCTTTAAATGAAATGATCGCTCCGATGGCGTCCGCGGAATTAAGGAGTGGCCAACTGACCGGATTGAATTTTTGTATGGATGCTTCCAGTAAGACCGGATCTATTTATATGCTTCTTTTATATGAAGATATGAAGGTCAATATATTCAAAATAGAGGAGGGGGAGAAAAAAGATAAGCGTTTTCTGAACTGGCTGGCGAATGCAGTGGTCAGGGATCATAATCCGAACCGGCCGGATGGTAAACCCCGGGAAGTCTTTACTACTATAGAGCGTGATCCCTATCACTCTACTTTCAATTATTTATGGCAAATGCTCCGTCCGGCCCTGGCCGAGTCCGTTGGTATTACGAAAACCCAACAAAAAATCGCTATGGGGATATCCGGATTTATAGGAAAAATAAAGAAACTCTTCGCAAAGGGTAAGGAAGAGGAGTTTGCAAAAAAAGAATCGCATCCGGAGTAGCTCAGGAGGAGAAAAGACTACAAACTCAGGGGACTACTCCCTAAAAATGCTTGTGTCAGAGTTTAATATACATGGTTATGTCTTTTTTCGGTTCATACCTTCCCATTTCATGCCTTCAAATTCCTGATTGTCTATATACTGTTTTTTGAAGATATTAAAACAGAGTAAAAACATGGAAAGCAGGAGAGGGCCGAATATAATACCCATAAAGCCAAATAAGGATAAACCGATAAATACGCCAAAAATAGTGATTAACGGATGGATATCGGCTAATTTCTTTTGTAACATAAACCGGATCAGGTTGTCTGCGTTGGAAACGATTAGAATGGCATAGATAGCAAGACCTAACGCATTAAGCCACTCGCCGGAAAGTCCCAGATAGATGCATAACGGAACCCAGACTAAGGCTGTCCCTATCACTGGAATGACTGTGGAGATGGCTGTAACCACACCAAATAATACCGGGGTCGGAGTCTGGAAAATGTAATACCCGATCATCGCAATAATCCCTTGTATAATGCCTAACAGGGGGATACCGATTGCATTGGACTTTACCATCACATTGATCTCTTCCAGCACCTGTTTTTTATTTTCGGAACTGAAGGGGAGGATATCATAGATATATTTCTCCATGGATCTCCCGGCGATCAGCATGAAATAGAGGACCAGCACTAACACGGCGATGTTAATACCGAATCCGGTGATCCCACTCATCACAACCTGGGCTGCAGAAGGAATCAGTGCAACCGCAGATTCGAGATTTTTAGTTACCAATACGTTATATCCGGTTTTCTGTTGTATTAATTGAGCCATATGATTGACTCCTTCCACCAACTGATTAGGATCTAAATTGAGGTCCTGGATTTTACTGACGAATAACCAGACCGCACCTGCCAAAGGAATAAGGAAACAGAGGATGGATTCAACTAAGATCAGAGAGGCTGCAATGCCCCGGCCCACTTTCTTTTGTTCCGTCAGTTTAAACATTTGTTTTCTGACTAAGATATAGATCGTGCAGGCTCCTAAAATTCCTCCCATGTAGGGGATAAATTCCCTGAATAGAATATATCCTAAAACCAAGAGGATTCCGATCAGGGAAAATCTCCAGTATTGTATTTTATTATTATTCATAAACATTCGTGGATTACAGATCGTTTAAGTATTTCCAGTTTAACAATCTGCCTGTTGAAATGTTTATGTCTTTTTTCTTTTAAAGGAGTGTTTTAACCTGTCCGGTTTATTTGTCCTGTTTCCATTTTTCCCGGGCTTTTAACCGTTTGATCTGCACCCAGCGTAAAATAAAAATAACGATCACGGATGCTCCCATGATCAAACCATACTGTGTGTAATCCGAATCCGGTTTATTGCCGGGCCATCCGATCACACCCATTACGATCAGGTAAATAAATAAAACGGCTGTACTTATATTAATTTTTTTCATGTCTTTCTTTTTGGATATAAATGAATTACAAATATAAGGGTTTAATTTTTGATCTATTGGGTTATAACGAATTTATGTTGTGCCTGATAGCTACCGGAAGTTAGCTGAAACAGATAAATCCCCTTAGATAGAGATAGCTGTATGGAATGATCGCCGGTAGATAAAGGGTACATGTGCAATTTCCTTCCGGTCAGATCATAGATAGATAAAGTCCCTGTATGTACCATCCCTATGATAGAGAACTGTCTGCCGTTGAGGGAACAGACGGGAAAGTCTTCTTCCGCCTCCATGGATGGTGGGTTAAGGGGGTGGGGTTCGGATAAAGACTGCGTAGAGAGGCTTTGGGTGTAGGTTTCTTTGGGTATGGATTCCGGAAGAATATTTTGTAACTGTATATTGATTCCTTGTGTGGTTTTAATGAAAAAGCTGCTGAGGGGAGGGATTACCGGATCATCTGCTATGGAAGAAACGATGTAAGAGGTACCATTATAAAAATAGATGTAGGGCTCTAACTCCGGATAATTTTTTAGTTGCCGGAGAGAAAGGGGCGAAAGAAATGGATTCCCGCAAAGATACCATCCATAGTGTTCTATGTCTTGAGTGGAAGTTCTTTCCGGAATATCCATTGAGAGGATGTGAGCCTTAAATTCTTCCTTTTCCTTTGGAGCGGTAGCAGAGGAAAAAGTGAGCACATTTTGTGTCGCTTTTTCATCGATAGCGACTAAGTATCCTTTCCCTTTCTCAAAAACGGGTTTGTTTTCTTCTGCGATAGAAATAACCTCCCAGTTTCCGGTTGCTATATTCCGCTCACTTCTTTTCAGACTGTTATAGGTAAGGGCATACAGGAAATTCCCTCCGGCGTTGGGTTGTTCATCCTGCAATTCGAAATTCCTGTCTAATCCTTCTTTGTACACATCGAAAGGGAAAGAGAGAAAATACCATTTCCCTTTTTCATCGAATGTTTTATGGATATGGATCTGGTTTTCTATCCGTAATTCTCCTTTTGGCATTATCTGTATTTCAGAATCAAATATATTCAACTCTTTGCATGTCCATAGAGCTTCATCTGAAATAGTCACTATACTATTATTTAACCATGCTTCTTTGCACTGGGCAAGATCATTAATTTTTATTTTTCCATCAATTAAAGCGTTCCGACCTTTGAATACGGGCAGGTGACTCCAGCGTGTTTTATTTCCCCAGTCTCCTGCTCCGGTAAATAAGCTATAAGATGGGAGAAGATTGGTTAAGGTAAAAACATGGTCCAGGCAATAGAAACCGGAAGAGTGTTCAGAAGTTACCTTAAGGCTGAGATTAGTAAGTTTTCCTCCCCTTTGAATAGGATTAGTCTTTTTCCCGTTATCTCCATATGACTCTTCTTTATAATTGATCTTGTAATCGTTATGTAATGCGTTACACCACTTAATTTTCTCTATTGTTTTATTAGTATGCTCAATTTCAATGATCAGGGATTCACCCAATCCTAATCCTTTCCCGGCAAAAGATGCTTTAATGTATACAGAATCATACATTCCCGGATCAAATGTGGCAAAATGAAGCTCATTACCGGGAAGGAGTTTGTAGGAATAGCTTCCGATCTGATTTTCTATACCTTCAAGCGTTGCATTGAATAACTCAAACGTATCGGGGGTAAATGTCCAGTTATCCGTGGCTTTTCCTTCAAAGGTTTGTGTTAAAAAGGTGTCTCGTACCAACATATTCTTTACCGGATCAGCAACAAATGTTTTCCACTCGGATGGTAAGGGTACTTGTGCGAAAGAAGGAATATTTACCAATGACAGGATAAGCAAAAGGATCCCTTGGCAGGATCTGCTTTTTAGTAGGGTTTTCATAATTAAAGTTTTAATGGTTATCGTTCGACAAATGTATTAAAATGTTATTTAAGTACAAATAATTTACAGAATAAAAGATTTTAATTATCTTGTTCATTCTTAAAAAGATCAATGTTAGTTGTGTGCTAATCTAATACCAAATAATACTTTTATGATAACAAGAAGAACTTTTCTGAAAACCTCGGCAGCTACCCTGGCCGCCGGAGTGGCTTCTCCCTCCGTATGGAGTAAGGAATGGGTGGATATGAAACTCTCCGGACCGAATGACCGGATTCATGTCGGACTGATCGGTTGCCGGAATATGGGATGGTCTAATCTGACAGACTTTTTACTGCTTCCGGAAGTAGATTGTATTGCTTTGTGTGATGTGGATCAGCGTATTTTGCAGGAGAAAGCAAAAGAGCTTGAAAAGATCCGGAATAAGGCTCCCCAGGTATTTTCGGATTACCGGAAGATGTTAGAGTTAAAAGAGCTGGATGCGGTGATTGTTGGTACGCCGGATCATTGGCATTGTCTCCAGTTTGTAGATGCCTGTTCAGCAGGAAAAGATGTGTATGTAGAAAAACCAATTGCTAATTATATCACCGAATGTGACTGGATGGTCAAAGCGGCCCGGCGTTATAACCGGGTAACCACCGTTGGGCAACAGCAACGGAGTGGAAATCACTGGAAAGAGATGGTGAATTTTCTGAATAGCGGGCAGTTAGGTACGATTGCCCGTGCGGATGTGTGGGCGAACTTCAACTATGGCGCTTTGGATAAACCGGTTCCGGATACGCCCGTTCCTGCTGGTGTGGACTATGAGACATGGCAGGGTCCTGCGGCAGTACGTCCTTTTAATGAACAACACTTTCATGGTTCCTGGCGGATGTTCTGGGCCTATGGCGGTGGACTGATGACGGACTGGGGTGTTCATTTACTGGATATGGTTTTATGGGGTATGAATATTAAAGAGATGCCTAAACGGGTAGTGGGTATCGGGAATAGTTTTGCCTATCCCGGGAATTGTCCGGAAACATTCGATACGCAGAGCGTCGTATATGAATTTGATTCTTTCCTGATGAACTGGAATCATACCGGAGGTACGGAAACCGGACCATATGGCAGAAATTATGGTATCGCATTCCGGGGAACCAATGGGACACTCGTCGCGGACCGGGATAGCTGGGAGATCTATCCGGAGTGGGATCATGCGAATAACCGGAAGAAAGTACCGGAGCTAACTGTCAAAGCGGATTATCAGGATCATAAAGATCATGTGGCCAACTTTATCAATTGCATGAAAAACCGGAATCCGGAGACAGCCTGCACGATTGAGAATGGTAGTCTTTGTGCCAAATATGCCCATTTGGGAAATATGGCTGCCCGGACGGGAACTGCCTTGGTTTTTAATGATAAAAAAGATGGTTTTATCCATAATCCGGAGGCGGACCGGCTACTCACTCCTTCTTATCGCTCTCCCTGGAAATTACCTGCATTATAAATCGGATAGATTATGAAAAGACGTACATTTTTAAAAACCACAGGGTTGATCACGGCTGCTGTGGGTATGCCGGGCTTGCTGAAAGCATTTCCTGCGGTTCATGAAAGTTCTTTACCCGGATTCGGTATTCTAACCGGAAATACGGGTGGTAAATGGTTTGAAAATAATCCGGAAGCCGCTTTGCGGGAGCTTGCCGGGATGGGGTATACGGACCTGGAGTTTGGCGATACGTATGGAATGGAACTTTCTTATTTGAAGTCTTTGTTGAAAGAGTTAAAAATGAATGCTTTATTAGGCCCAACTTCCATGGGTGCTATGCTGGATGAAAAACAACTGATGAAAGATATCCGGGCCTGCCAGGAGATCGGAAAGAAATATATTGTTTGTTACTGGCCCTGGGTAGACGGTGGACAGAATAAAACGGCAGACGACTGGAAACAGGTGGCGGAACGATTGAATAAAGGAGGTGCGATTTGTAAAAAAGAGGGGTTACAACTACTCTACCATAATCATGATATGGAGTTCTTGCCGGTAGATGGCCAGATTCCGTTTGATATTATGATGGAGATTCTGGATCCGTCTGCTGTCAATATTGAGCTGGATCTTTACTGGATCACTAAAGGGAATCAATCGGCTGAAGAATACATCCGTAAATATCCGGGCCGGTATCCTGTTTTCCACGTGAAAGATATGGATAAAACTCCCGAAAGAGGATTTGAGTGTATAGGAGAAGGATGCATTGATTTTCCTTCTATTTTCAGATTGAACCAGACGGCAGGTGTCAGACATTTTATTGTGGAACACGATGAGCCGGCAGATCCGGAAGCCTGTGTTCGTACAGCTGCGGCTTATCTTTCCCGGTTAACTTTTTAACAAGAAAAAACTATAAAAAAGATTAGTGCAAACGAATAATACTATAATAACGGCATAAGAAAATAGGTACTGTTCTTTTTAATAAGATAAGTAACTCATTTGGTATATTTATTTTTCAAATACTCATAAGTGGAATTCACTGCTGTAAAATAGTTATCATTTACCGTAAATTTGTGAAATTGTGTTTGTTTAGTTATTTGTTTATACCGGGAAGAATCAAATGCAACTGGATAATGACAAAGTCGTTTTAAATTCCATATCCCTTCATTAGAGAAAGGAATCTGATCGATCATTATTTTTACTTCTGGAATATGCTCATAGGCCATATCAATGGCATAATCCAAAAGTAAGTAGTCGATCAGGATCTTTTCTTTTTCCCAATAAGAGGTAAGGAGTTTTTCTACAAACTGGAAAAGAATGTTTTCTTTTCTACAATAAAATAGAAATCCAGTCCATCGGAATTTTGAAATATATTCATAATTCGTATGGTTTTTAATACTGAATAGCTCTTGTTTAAATACAGGTAAAGGTTTGGTCACTAAAACGGTAGCATCCAGCCATAATCCTCCTATATGAGATAACAAGTAGGTACGTAGGATATCAGAAAAATGAGCAATAGGAATAATTCCATTCTCCTTTTTCTCCAGTATATGATCCGGAAATTGGACGAATTCTTTGTAATTCTGCTTGGTTAATAAATGTACGGGATGGTTATGGCTATTTTGTAACAAAGAAAGATAACATATCCGGACAATTTCAGGCATATTTTCTTCTCCCTGTTCCCAATAGACCCATACCGGATAGTTTGTATCTATGTCATCTATGGTGGCGGATGGTTTCTTGAAATTGGAAACACAATCGGAATAATGCTTTTTTAAATAGTTCCGGTTAATTTCCTCCTTTTCTTTTGCTTCGGTAATTGAAATAAACATTTTTTGTGCCTTTGCATTATGTCAGCAAACTTTTTTTGAATTAGCATTCTTTGTGTCTTTGTGTCTTACTTCTTCAGCAAGTTTTCGATATAATTGTTTGTATTTTTTTACTATTTTTCCTGTATTCCAATATTCCCGGGCATATGTTTCATTTAATTGAGGCTTTTGTGAACGTTCCACTCCTTTTTTAAGTGCTAATACTATTGAGGAAAGATCCAATGGGTCAAAGGAAAAATTATTTTCATTATCTAAGAACTCTCCAATATTTCCAATGTTTGGTCCTACAACCGTTTTATTAAATAAGAAAGCTAAGGGTACGTTTCCAGAGTTAAGATTACGTAAGCGTTGGATCAAAACTATATCCGCAGCCGCAAAACAGTAAGGCAGCATATCTTCATCCACTGTCCCTTTTCCTAAAAAAGCATTTCCTTGTACGGTTATTCTTCTATTATAATAGTTATTCCACCCATCGTGGTACCACCCGGGAGCAAGCAAATATTTTTCAGGAATATCTAATGCTTCAAATGCCTTTTTTACTAATATATGCTCTTCCTCATTGCGGAAACTACCAAAAGTCAAAATTACTTTTTTCTCCAGTGGGATATCTAAAATTTTCCGGGCCTCTTCCTGTGAGATAGTATTAGTATATAAAGTATCATAAATGTGATGAGGTATAAGTAGATGAATCTGTTTGAGATTAATTTTTCTTTTCATCATTTGCTGCATACTATAGTTCCCTAAATGCACAATAGCATCTGCGTGTTTTTCAATAATATCAAACAAATAAAATTTGGTGTTTTCTTTTTCATAATGTGCTGTTTCGTCATGTTTCGTATATACGATCCGGGTCCCTGTAGTTTTCCAATCTTTTAGTACTTTCTCTAATTTTTTCCCAAATTCTTTAGTAGGAGAAGCTAATCCGAGTTGGGGATTTAGAAAAACAGGCCAATGTATTTGAATGATATCATATCTTTTTTTTCCTTCCCAAAAAGCATTTATATCCGTATCTACTGAAAATTCTTCAGAAGTTATTTCTTCTGTTATGATATTGATAAATGGATTCGTTTGTGGATTTCGTAAAATTACTAAAATCCGAAGAGGAGAAGTTTCAGTTTTTATATTAGTTGTATCCATGTACTATGTTGTTTATCAATGATTGAAAGTAAAGCTAATCCTAAGCCTGCATTACCAGAAATTCCCTGAATTTTTGGACTTTCGTTGGTTGCCGAAGAACGAACCCGAACATGTAATTGTTTTATTTTTTCTATTTCTTGAATTGCTTCTTGTAAAAAGTCTTGTTTTTCCGTTTGAGGATTAGATAAACGGGTCTGGAAATACTTTTCCAAATCAAAAAGATCTTTCATTGAAAGGTAAAGTTTTTGACTATGAATCTGAGAATAGAGGATTTCATCAAAATCCTCTAATACTTCATCTGTATTACCCTCTAAAAATTTATGTTGTATTAAGTATTCTATTCCTACTCCAATGCCACTTATTCCATTTGTATAATTAATTAAAGAAATATTCAGGTTTTTTGTAATATGGAAAACTAAATCAAATGCCTTGTCTCTAATATCTTCAGCATGAGTGTATTGTGCATAATGAAATAAAAAAATAGCCATACCCATTTTCCCAAACAGTAAACCATTATTCTGTATGTAAAAAGATGAGGTTAATATATCTTTGTATATTAAATGAAGTTTATTATCAAATAATTGTTTTTCTATTTCTTTCATTTTTAATATTAACTTAATAAAC
>JAJQEE010000131.1 GCA_021201865.1 Tannerellaceae bacterium
CGCATAGGAAGGGGATGTATCTGCTTGCTGGCGGCAGGAGAAATAGGCTTTTGCCCCGTTGGAGTATTCATAGGTTACAGCAAAATGGTCATAAATGTTCCCGTATTTTTCTTCTGTTCTTTTCTGTCTTCCCCCTGAGGCAGTTACACTGACTGGCATGGCATCCCCCATCCCCCATTGCAGCATATCGAGGCTATGAATAGCTTGTTCAATGATGTGGTCTCCTGACAACCAGTTGTAGTACAACCAGTTTCTGAGTTTATACTCCATGTCGGTCCAACCACCCTGCCGGTCTCTCGACCAGAGTTCTCCGGTGTTATAAGTCGCTTCTGCCGTGAGGATCTGGCCGATCTGGCCGTCTAATACACGGTTGAAAGTTTCTCTTTTGGGCAAATGGTAGCGCCAGCAGAAACCGGAAACTAACGAGAGGTTCTTTTCTTTTGCTTTTTGCGCAGCTACGATCACCCGTCTCAGACCGGGAGCATCTACGGCAAAAGGTTTTTCACAGAAAATATGTTTTCCTGCATTCACGGCATATTCAAGATGGGCCGGGCGAAAAGCGGGAGGAGCTGCCAGCAACACCACATCGATGTCGGAGTCAATCAGCTTTTGATAGGCATCTAATCCCACAAACTTCTTGTTGTCTGCCACCTGCACCTTTTGAGCGAACTTTCCTTTGAGTGATTGATAGGATTTCCCGAGATGATCTCCAAAGGCATCCGCCATCGCTGTTAGTACCACATTCGGATCTGCATTCAGAGCTTCCTCTGCAGCTCCGGTTCCCCGGCCTCCACAACCAATCAGACCCACTTTCAGCGTGTCACTGTTGGATGTCCATGCAGCGTTGGAAGAAGCAAATGCCGGCGTTTTGGGTATCATCGTACCCACTGTAGCAATACCTGCTGTTTTGATAAAATTTCTTCTTGAAAATTGCATAATAGATTATTTTAAATGGTTATTAATATCCGGGATTCTGTTTCAACTGAGGGGCTTTGTTCACCTCTGTAATGGAGATCGGCAACCAGTACTGCCTGTCGTACCAGGTCCTGTTATCCGCAATGGTAGTGGTATTACGGACATAAATGGATGCACCGTCACTGAAATGATAGATTTGCATCGGACTGAAATCTTTAATCACTTCTCCGGCTATCATCCATTTCCGGATGCAGTACCACCGGTCACCTTCTGCCATCATTTCAATGAACCGTTCGTGTCTGTACCACTCAATCGCCTGGTCTTTGGATGCCTGCAAAGGCCGCCCGGGTAGTCCGGCCCGGTTCCGGATCAGGTTCAGCGTTCGCAGACCCTCTTCAATTTCTCCCAGTTTCAGACAAGCCTCTGTGTAGTCCAGCAATACTTCAGCGTATCTCATTTCCAACCAGGCATTTTCATTGTTGTTCAGTTCACCATCTATGTCTATATCCAGCATTTTCTTAAGATAGTAGCCTGTTTTGGTTCCATTCCATGCCTGATTGGCAGCAGAACGGGAATCTTCTCCTCCTTCTGTGACTGCTTCCAGCGCTGAGATCTTATCCATCAGGCCGGAAACACTTTCCCCGATAAGATTGCTTCCGGAATCTGCAATCCGGTTACTGGTCTGTACTTTATTATCGGTAGATGCTCTTTCCCGCCAGGGTGCACCATCAAACAGAATAGATGCGTAAAAACGGGGCTCCCTTCCATAGTAAGGATTCCTTTCCGGATCTGCATCCAATTGCTCTTTTGTGAATGCCCGGATGTTCATGCCCCCCCCGGATTGTATTTGTCCCATTGGAAAGCAGTTCCGTCCTTCATTTCATATTCCCGGATCAGATCTTCGGTCGGTTCATTATTTCCCCAGCAATTATATCCGTTGGGTCCCCAGAATAAATTAGTTTTCACCACATTCCCCTGTTTGTTCAGGTATTGCATACCAAAAATGACCTCATCATTCCATGCGCCTTTCTGCATAAAAATGCTGTAATAGTTCTGGGCATAGGCCATCACTTCTTCTTCGGTCAGATCTGCCGGGGGCTCAAAGGTGGATCCGGTCAGGTTGTAGTAGCCATACGTTCCATCCATGATCTCCTTAGCTGCTTTTTTAGCTGCCAGCAACCGGTCGTTCCGGTTACCACCCTGAAAAGAGACAAGCGGATTCCCGGGTTCATATCCTCCGTTTGTCAGGTGCCCGGCTACAAAACTCAGCAGTCTTGATTTCAGGGCGGCAGCACTTCCTTTTGTTGCTCTTCCCTGAACAGCATTGGTTTTTAAGGGTAGATCTTCGATTGCTTTCTCCAGATCGGACAGGATAAAATCGACTGTTTCCTGTAAAGTGGACCGGGTAAAGACAGACATATCGTCTGCCAGGGTGAGTTTTCTGTCAACGATCACGACTCCACCATAAGAACGCAACAGATTGGTATAATTAAAGGCCCGGATAAAATAAGCTTCTGCTTTAATCTGTCTGACTTTTGCTTCCTCTGCGCTGGTTGCAACCGGAACTCTATCGATACCGCCTAACAGGGTATTGACGTTGTCGATACTCTTATAGTTATGGTCCCAGGTGATCCAACTGTAGCGCCAGTCCCCGAAGTGCCCCATGTAGCTGGGAGTCAATGTACCTTTGGTAAACGTCACGTTCCCGGCCCGGTGAATATTCAATAGTTCATCGGTCGAAGAAGAGAGCAGATCTTCCCGCATGCCGGTATTCCCTTTCACCTCTTTCCGGTCATCTGTGTTATTTTCTAATTTATAGTCTCCTCCGATATTGTCATAGCATTGGTAGAGGAAGGCTTCCACCAGCGTTAGCTGCTGAAAGATATCATCTTCGCTGAATGAATCCACAGGATCTTTATCAAGTACATTTTCACAGGATGTCATTCCTGTCATTAGCAGGGCTATGAAAATGTAGAATGTATGGAATGATTTATTCGTTCTCATATATGTATTTTTTAGGGTTCTTTTATCAGAAGGTTACTTTTGCTCCAAAAGAGAAAGTTCTCATAGCTGGATATTTCTGAGGATCACCGACTTCGGGATCATAGTTCCGTTGGGCGGAATACAAAAGGAAAAGATTATAACCGGAGGCAAAGACATCTGCTCTTGTCACCCCTATTTTTTTTGGTCAGTTGCTGAGGAATGGTGTAGTTTACTACCACATTCTTGAGGCGCAGATAGGCCATATTATCGTACCAGTAAGTATTCCCGTTACTATTGTAGGACCAATACTGGTCAGCTCTGTGGAACGGTCTGGCATTGGTGGAGTGGATGTTTTCCGGGGTCCAGTAATCCCGCGCCATCCATTGGAATACATTTTGCCCGACTCCTCTGTTTCCTTCGATCGTACTGACATAGTAGGAGCCCTGTCCCTGCGCAAGGATGGACAGGGACCAGTTCTTATAGGCCAGGTCCAGCTTAATTCCGTAAAAGAGCTCCGGCGAATCTGTCTTATCCAACAGAATCTGGTCATCCGCATCTATGACTCCGTCACCGTTCACATCTTCAAAGATCACATCTCCGGGTTTCGCACCTGACCAGTGTGGATAGGCGTCTACTTCCGCCTGTGTCCGGAAGATCCCGATCGCGTTGTAGACTAATTTGGTTCCATACGGATGCCCGGTTTCCCGTTGCCATGGAACGGACCGTTCGGGTTCATCCATAAAGACCACTTTGTTACGTGCCCAACTGATGTTTCCGGTGAGGTCAAATCTCACCTTACCGAAATGGGTATGGTAGCCGGCATCTATCTCTAATCCGCGGTTATCTACTTTTGCCATATTCTCATCCGGCAGGGTCAGACCTGTGAAGGATGGAACAGAGGCATTCCTGGGGGCGAGAATATCGGAACGTCTGTTATAGAAGAACTCCGTGTTCAGATGGAACATATAATCATTGAACTGAGAATCAAAACCCACGTTATAAGTGGTTTGCTTTTCCCAGGTTATGTTTGGATTGGCGATTACTGACTGGTAAATCTTGGTCACCACATCTTTGTCGATTCCCAGGGTGGATCCTCCGTCCACACTATATTTATTGATATACTGGAAAGGATTTCCGGGGTCCATCCCCATTTTTCCGTAGGTAGCTCTTAACTTGAAGTAATCAATAAAGGAAAGATGCTCTTTCCAGAATCCTTCTTCCGATGCCCGCCAGGCAAGTAAGAAGGCCGGGAAGTTACCCCATCTATTGGATGGTGGGAATTTGAAAGATCCATCCCTCCTGAAAATAATTTCAGCAAGATATTTATCTTTAAAGCTGTAATTTAAACGGCTTATTAAAGAGCGTCTGGCATAAATCTCCATTTTTCCGGAGTTCGTTTTGTCTTTTTCACCTCCGGCATTCAATATTTGTACGATATCGGATATGAAATACTTTCGTTCGGCATCAAAGGCAGAAAGGTCGTTATCATATTGTTCAAAGGCACCGAAAACAGAAAAGGTATGGTCTCCGAATGTTCTGCCATAATTAAAACTAATATTGTACATTTTGGACCGGGTTCGTTCATTTGCTTCTTTGAGTTCGGGTGCTTCCAGTCCACGCTGACGGGGTTCCAGTTCCATGCTCGTAATGAAACCATCTGAGTTCCTGATAGCCGTTTCATAGTTGGCATAATATAATGTCCAGGGTTGCTTAAAAATCTTCTGATTCTGATTGTTTACGTCATAGTTGAAAAAGGCATCAATAGACAGGCCTTCAATCATCGGAGGTTTAATGGAAACCCGGAAGGTCACTTCGTTTTTGTAATCTTCCTGCTGGTCATATCCTGCCTGAAAACTGGTGTTTACCACCGGGTTTACGCCTGCTTCAAAATCAGGTCCGGGTTCTCCTGTAGGCCAGAAAGAGGGAACTGTCGGCACCACCATCGTTGCCCAGCCTACCAGCCGTGAAGTGGAAGTTGTCGGATACTTTTTATCAGTGAAAAAACCTCCGTACTGTACAGATGTTTCCAGCCAGTCGGTCACTGGAATATCTAATTTCACCCGTAGATTGTATTGTTTATATTTTGTGGATTCCTGCCGGTAAAAGGAATTGTTGTCTTTATAGCCGAACGAGACATAATATCTCATATCATTATGTCCTCCGCTCAACGACAGGCTATGCCGTGACTCCGTTGTCCAGTTTTTCACCAGGTCTCCCATCCAGTCAGTATTCGGATGTTCCCAGGGATCCACTCCGCTTTTATATAATTCTATATCCCTGTCTGAATAGAGCCGGGTCAGTCCTTCGTAGGTCTGGTAGTCACTCACATACTGGGCATATTCTCCGGCATTCGCTACTTTAGGAAGGATGGTCGGGTTCTTAAATCCGATGGAATACTGGTAACTGAGTGTGGCTTTTTCATTGGTTCCACTTTTAGTGGTCACCAGAATCACCCCATTGGCAGCCCGGGAGCCGTAAATAGCTGCGGAGGCATCTTTCAGGACCGAAATACTTTCGATATCGTTTGGATCTATTTCATAGAGACTTCTGTCCGGTATTCCGTCGATTACGATCAACGGCTTTGTGGTTTTATCCCTGTCACCCAACGTAGTCCGGCCACGAACCAGGATTTCAGCTTCATCTTTCCCCGGTTCCCCGGAACCCTGGATCACGATGGCTCCGGGAAGTCTTCCGGAAATGGCATTGGTCACATCAAACGCATTTGCAGAGGCAATTTCTTTCCCCTGGATAGCGGTCACTGCTCCTACTAAGTTTTCTTTTTTCTGGGTACCGTAACCGACTACCACGACTTCTTCAAGGGCCGTGTGGTCTTCTACGAGCCGGATGTTGAGTGTTGTTTGATTACCAATCGTGATCTCCTGCCGGATATATCCGATAAAACGGATCTCTATGACATCACCGGATGAGACAGCGAGGGAAAACGTACCGTCAAAATCGGTTACTGTACCTGTGGTAGTTCCTTTCACGACCACATTAGCTCCGACCACCGGATCTCCCCTATCATCAACAACTGTTCCGGCCAGTTTCCTTTTAACTGATGATTGATCAGAGACCGGTTTTTCATTTGTTCTTTCGATTGAGAGTACGATGTGTGAGTCCTGAATGACATATTTTACGTCCGTATCCGTGAATAATTCGTCCAGTACCTCTGTGATCGGCTTATCCTGTACATCCACAGAAACCTGCCGGTCTAAATTGACCTGGGAGTTATAAATAAAAATATACCCTGTTTGCTTCTCGATCAGCCTGAGAGCCTGTTCCAGATTTACATTTTCCTGATGGAGGCTCACTGCCGGGATAGGGGAATTCACAGGTACTGAGAAGGAGTTGAATACACATGTAAAAAGCAATATCATACCATACCCCATGATTTTCAGCATGGATTTAAGGCCCGGAGATCTTTTCAGATAGTGTCTCCGTAAAAGTTTTTTTCTCATGTTGCCGTAGTTTAAATTATTACTGGGAGGGTTCTGTTCCGCCATCCGGGAAAATCTGTCAGCCAAACCGGACCGGATAAGTTATTTACCAAAGAGTCTGTTATTCAATAGGCATTTGTTTTAAGGATTTAACATCTGATTAATTTACACGATTTTTTCTTTTTCATTTATCGTATTTTTATCTATGCTCCAGCCTAAGCAGAGCAAACAAGAGAATAGCCGTAACACCCAGACAGATTTTTAGATATGGGTTATTTGCTACCGGATCAGCGTTTCATTTTGTATTCCTATAGGCATCTGTATGTATAGAACTTCAATAGCGGAACTGCCTAGTTAAACCATGTTAAAAGGTGAGATAGCGGTAATCTTTTAGTTTACGCCTTAAGGCTACCAATGCTTTTCCGATATGGTATTCCACTCCTTTAGGAGTCATATTCATATATTCCGCGATCTCTTTACGGGTCTTATTTTCAAAACGGCTCAGATGAAAGATTTTTCGCGTTTCCATAGGTAATTTACCGAGGGTTTTATCGACTATCTGGAAGATTTCTGAAGCAAACAGTTCTCTCGGGTCGCAACAATCCAGCGAATTGATCTGCAAATTCATTTCCCAGGTCTGTAGATCCTGCATCTCTTTGGAGATAAGTTCCCGTTTTTTATTTCTCAGATGATTGAGGCATTTATGTTTAACCACGGTCAGAATAAACGCCGGGATATTTGGATCTTCTCCTAAGGAATGCCGACGGTTCCAATAATCTGTAAATGCTTCTAAAACATAATCTTTGGACGCTTCCGAATCACTGATATAAGAAAATGCGAAGTGAGTAAAACGTTTTTCATATAGCTGCATTAATTCATACAACTTTTCCAGATCTCTTTTATCATGTATCTCGTTGGACATAGTGCTGATCTTTTAGAAAATGTATAAAGTAGTGTCGGAAGTCCCTTTATTTATTCGATCACAATTGTGTTTTCATCTTTTATCCGGGAATACGTGAAGCAGATATTCTTTTGTAAAAGATTCAGTGCATAGTCTATCCCATCCGTCTGACGGAATTTTCCTGTATATAAATGTTCATGAACTTCCTGATTGGAGATGATTATTTGGTAGCCGAAATACTTTTCAAAATTGCTCATAATATCTCCGAACCGGCTTTTTTCGAAGCAGAGAAAGCCTTCTCTCCAGAGTAGATTATCAAAGTTTGTGACAGGTTTCACCTGTAGGCATCCATTTACTAAAAAGGCTCCGGTGTTAGGTTCTAATGTGACCGACCTACCGGGAGTCAGGAAATGAAAGATTTTTACTGAGCCTTCCAGTAATAAAGTCTCAAATCTTTCTCCTGCCGGATCGACCTGCACACTAAATTTAGTTCCTAACACTTCTACCGTATGGTCTCCTGCTACGACATGAAAAGGTAATTCTTCGTTTTTTTCAATTTCAAAATAGGCTTCTCCTTCTAACAGGACTTCCCGTTTGCTTTCATTAAAAGACACCGGATATTTAATGGTAGTTCCTCCATTGAGCCATACACGACTCCCATCAGGCAGTTCCAGATTGACTCGTTGTCCCAGAGGCACACTGATAGCCTGAAATGCCATCCGGCGATCCTCTTCGTTTGTGCCAGGATTGTTCCACAGGTGATAACATAAGAAAGAGAGTAGGAAAATGGCAGCTACTGCTGATAGGTTTAATATGATCTTTTTCAATCTGAATAGTATACTTTCATTTGTTTGAAGTCCCTCTAACTCCGGGTTCAGAATTGTTAGGTTATAAATAGTCCTTTCTCTTAAAAAATATCATAATGGTTGGGCTTTTCTTCCAACCAGCTCTTTAAATTGTTCTTTTCTTTCTCTGAACAACTCCCGGAGAAAAAAATGATTCAAATCAGGCTTCTTCATTCTATGTATATAAATGTATTATAAAGTATAGAACTTCAGAAAGTGAAAAGCCTAGTTAAGAAGAGTTAAACATTCACCTATGGTGTGACAGAGTTTTTTAATAGCATTTAGTAAGTAAGCTTATTTCAAGGAGTATGTTTTATTCCTTACATATTTACGATTTGTAAACCCATCCCCAATGGGGATAATACAGATATGATTACATAAACTCACAGGCGAATATATAAACGATAGCCTTCCATCACCTTATTTATAATTTCCGGCCGGAAATCTTTCTTCTGGCGTATACTATTTTCCAATTAATTCTAAATAATAACCTAAATTCTTTTTACCTGACTAAACTTACCTAATCTATAAGAACACGACTTTTTCTTTCATTTTGTAACCATTACAATGCAAATATAATCTTATTGTATAAAAAAACAAATAAATAAAAACCAAAAAGATCAATCAAAAGTATATTTATTTATATTTTATCACAAATAATTGTTTTCTGTTTTCAAATTATATATAAAGGAGATAGTTTACTAATAAAAAGACAGTAGGAAAAATCTGAATAAAAATCCCGGGAAAGTGCAACCTTACATCTCATAATAGCGTTTGCTTCCGGAGGGAGTGATGTAAGATTTTATGGTAATCCGCAACAGCATGTAAGAGTATCGGGCGGTAGTAGCTATAAACAAAAATAAATACTTTTCCTTTATATTCTGAAAGGAGCCCTCTGTTTCATGTATGTAAACAGAGGGCTCCTTTTTTTACTATCCGGGTACGTTCAGTTTACTCGGTTTTGATCATATGGACCGGATTGGTATTAGCAGCCTGGTAACTTTGCCAAAACACAGTAATAAAAGAGGTGATCAGACAAAAGAGACCTGAGCTGATAAATATCCACGGACTCAATGAGATACGGTAAGAGTAATCAGACAGCCACTGTTCCATGATATACCAGATAAAAGGGGTAACGATAAAAAAGGCAATGACTACATAACTCAGGAAGGTGGTAACCAGCGTGATCAGAATTTCCGGATTACTACATCCAAAGACTTTCCGGACAGCTACTTCAAGGGAACGCTGCTGAATAAAATACGTGCACATAGCAATCAGTCCTAAAATAGAAAGCAGAATCGCTATTCCCGTAAAAACAATCACCATCCGGGAGGTTTTCCGTTGTTGATTAAAGGATTCCTCAATTTGTTGCGAGACATACGTTCCGGGAAATTCCAATTCGGTGATCTGTTCATATATTTCCTTGATATCCTGATAGGCCACAAATGGATCTCCGGCCACCTCAATTGCCAGATGGGTGGGATAAAAATCATCGACTCTCATTTTACGAAGCAAAATGGGTCTCTTTTCAAACATAATATTACTTAGCTGGAAATCTTTCACTTTCCCGGCAATCAGTTGAGGTTCATTCCAGAAAGGGGTAAGTGGAAAGGTTGCTGCATCATCCGGAATACCTAATTCACGGAAAGCCTGTTCACTTAAATAAAAGGCGTGGCTTGTTCCCACATGATTTTCCCTCAGGATCTCGAATCCCATGATATTAAAGAACGTGGAATCGCCCACTAAAGACTGAAACTGAATCATTTTATTCTCATGTTTCATGGTGTAATTACCACCCCGCCCAAAGGGTAATCCCTGGTTAAATCCGATTCGTCTCACAGCAGCTAATCGTTCAAATTCTCCCTTCAGTGTGCGTGTTAATTCTTTATCATTTAGTTCTCCCACTTCTACATCTAAAATATTGACCGTATTATATCCTAACGGGGCTTTGATCAGATGATCCACCTGGAAGATCATCACCAGAGAAGCAGTAGCCAATGCGATCGTTATAATATTTTGGAAAGTAATGAAGAATTTACTAAACACCATTTTGGTATCTCTCCGGAAAATTCCCTTCACTACTTCTATCGGTTTAGCATTAGAGATAACAAATGCAGGAAGGAACCCCGCAAGTCCACCAATCAACAACAGAGATACAATGATCAGGATGAAACTCCGGGGAATAAATACACTTTTCAGATTTATCCGGGCTTCCAACAAATTATCAGCAAATGGTAAAAATGCAAATACCAATAATAGACCTACCCCAAATGAGAGGATACATAATAAAGTGGATTCCATCATTAACCGGGAAAACAATTCTTCACGCGACGAGCCTAACAGCCGGCGTGTGGACATCTCTTTTGCCCGGAAACCTGCCTGAGCAACCGTAAGGTTAACATAATTAATCACTGCAAACACCAGAATCAGGATACCGATGGATAATAATATCAGGACAAATGTCTTATCCCCCTGCACAACTAAATGATCGTTCGAACCGTTAGTTTTATGAAAGTAGACTTCTTTTAGCGGAATAAAAGAGAGATCCGACCATAACCCATCGCTGTAAATCCATACATTTTCACGGAAGAAATTGAGTATTTCACTCTCTTTTGCCTTTAGGTCTGCCCCTTCCTTTGCTAAAAAAGCAACTGCAACAGATGCATAATCCAAATAAGTATCACTCAGTATATTCCCATGCCAACTTGTAGCATTCTCTATTCTCAATAATATATCCCCATAGGGAATAGCTGAATTATGAATGTCTTGCATGATAGCCACTACTATCACACTCACCTCATCATTTATTTCGATCACCTGCCCGACAGGATCTCTGTCTGAAAACAATCTGTTGGCAAAGCTTTCGGATATAACGGCGGAACTCCGGGTCACTAATGCCTGTTCCCGGTCTCCCCGGAGTAGGGGAAATGAAAACAGGTCAAAGAAGTTAGATTCTACAAAAAGCAGATCGGCGTTTGATTTTTGAGTGGATGAAGTAACCGGTATTTTCTTAAACCAACTACATAAAGAGGTGGCATCTTCAATTTCCGGATACCGGTCTTTCAGATGTTCTCCTAATTTTTGGGCTGAACCGAAACATTCTTCACTGGTCAGCATATACAACCGGTCACCTTTCTCATGAAAGCGATCTACGGACAACTCCTGATAGGTATACACTGCTATCAGGATGACAAACATAAGCGATACGGACAAACCAAATACCTCTACAAACGTATAAAACCAATTTTTACTCAGAAATTTCAGAAAGGACCTGAGATTTAATAAATTATTCATGAATTTTACTCTTATCAATTTAACCAGTATAGTTGTATATAGCATATCAAAAAACATGCCATCCATAAATAAGCCCTAATAATCAACCCGTTAAATCTCCCGCAAGGAAATAGTATGTCCAATAATTTTACATAGATGTCTAAATATTTTACATTCTTTTAAAACAGAAACGGCAACCTATAGGCTGCCGTAAGAATTTGATATTTATTTTTTTACTGTTTTTGTAGCGAAATTATATCACTCCGATAGCAGCCAGTTTATCCCGGTCGAGATTGTATTTTACTTCTAATGTCTGGAGGGCTTCTTCGGTTACCTGGACTGGTTTATATAGTTTTCTGGTTTCCCGGTAGCCTTTCCAGATTTTTTTCATCATCTGTTTAGGGTTAAAGGCTAAGGAGGCGGAGATCCAGCAGCCGTGTGTACACCAGCAGTTGGCTTTGTATCCGCATCCGATAGCATCGATCTCGCCTTTCATGGCGTCGCTGTTCATGATGGCCTGCACGTCACATCCGTAGTCGCGGATATTTCCTAATTCGGGACGTAATTCACAGGCACGGAAACGGCCGTCATAGTCAATCACTAAGGTGGTTTCACCTGCCGTACAATCCATGCCCCACGGGGTCGGGGATTCCAGATTGGCCGCACGGATATCGAAAAGAGTGCGCAGGAATCCCTGATATACAAAACGGGTGATGGGCTTGCGTAGCAGACTCACCCCTTCTGCCATCCGTTTGGCATAGGCAGAATACATGGGAGCTACTTCATCCTGGATCGCCCGCAGGGATTTTTCCGTCAGGACTTTGACTCCCTCTTCACGGGTTTGTCCACGGGCAGCTTCTATGATATGGTTGGAAGAATTGAAACGTCCATAGATCCAGTACATCAAATCGTTAATCTGGTCTACATTGTATTTGGTTATGACGGTAGCCAGTGTTTGTAGTACATAGCCATCATCCCCGAAATTGTCATTGATCTTTTTGATCTGGTCCAGGGCTTTATAGAAATTACCCGGAACACCTCTTTGTTTATCATGTGTGTCTCCGAAGCCATCCATCGAAACACTGATCGAGATATTGCAATCGGGACAGCTTTTACGGATGCGCTTGACCCATTCGATCACCCGGTCTGCCTTCAGTCCGTTAGTCGGCCAGTTGATATCTTTCAGATGATTGTTCCGGTAGAACATTTCGATGATCTCCGGGAGATCTTCCCGTAGTGTCGGTTCCCCTCCGGACACCCAGAGTTTGTTGATATTGCCCGCTGTTTCAGATATTTTCCGGATCTCGTCAAATGTGAGCTCTTCGAGTTTATCATCCATGTCGCCGGCATAGAAACACATAGCACATTTAGCATTACAACGTCCGGTCACAAATAAAAAGATGGATTCCAGTGTGCGCTCTGATCTCATTTCCCGAAAAGAACTGCTTTTCCTTTTTACTGCCATAGGAATAGTGATTAAAGATTAAGTTTACTACTTGTATAATCTATTCTGCGATCTTAGGTCTAAGAGATCAGGTCGTTTTTGAATAGTGTTTGTGAAAAATAAAACGCACAAATATATTCATTATTTTTATTTTGGTGGTGTGGAAAGCTAATTATATTGAATGCATTATCTGAATCCGTTTTTTGTATATGTTTGTACATGAGTGAAGAAAGTGAATGAAATCGGAAGCAGGACATACAGAAAAAACTTTGAAGAGATATATCTTACTTATTTTTCCCGGTTAAAGTATTTTGCCAAAGAATATATTCTTTCAGAGGAAGAAGCTGAAAATATTGTGCAGGATGTGTTTATGGAAGTGTGGGAGAAAAAAGAGATTCTTTTCCTTCATCCGAATCTACTGGCTTACCTGTTTACCGGTATCAAAAACAGATGCCTGAATTTCCTGAGGCATCAAACCATCAAAACTCAGGCCGTTAACCGGTTGCAGGAGGAATATCAGATTACTTTTCAAATGAACCTGGATTCGTTAGAGGCTTTTGATGATAAGATATTTTCCGGGAATACAATTGAAAAGATCATTTCTGATGCAATTGCCTCCTTACCGGAAAAGTCCCGCCAGATTTTTGTTATGAATAAACTGGAAGGGAAAAAACAAAAAGAGATCGCTTCCGAATTACATATTTCTATAAATACTGTGGAAACTCAAATGGGGATTGCTTATAAAAAGCTACGTGAAATATTGAAAGATTATCAACCTCTTTTTCTTTTTTTATTGTATTTGTAATATTCTTTTGGCGGATTTTTCCTGTTCATGTGTTTTAATTAAAACAGGAGTCCACAATGGAGGAAAAAATAAGAGCCTATTTTGATAATACTCTTTCGGAAAAAGAAAAGTTTGAATTATTGAAAGAGATACAGAACCGGGAAGAATGGAAAAATCTGTTCATTACGTATAAGAATATGAACACGATTTTGGGGTTGTCGGAAACCCGCGAGAACCGGGAAGAAAATCGAAAGAGTTATCAGAAGTTTATACATAAGACCCGGTTACGGAACATACGTCATTTGGTTATACGCGCTTCCGGATATGCTGCTGCCGTGCTATTTTTGATTCTCTCCACTTATTTTATTACCCTGAAAACTACCTCAGGTATAGGTTTGGCTGCAATGGAAACTTCTGTGCATGTGCCGGCCGGACAACAGATACAACTTACTTTACAGGATGGAACGAATGTCTGGCTGAATTCCCAATCCAGGTTAACTTATCCTACCTTTTTTTCAACAAATGAAAGAAGGGTCAAAATGGAAGGAGAAGCCTTTTTTGATATTGCAAAGGACCGGGAAAAACCCTTTATTGTGGAGAGCCAGGGAGTAGAAATGAAAGTATTGGGTACTCAATTCAATGTCTACAGTTACGAAAGTGAGGACTATATAAAAACCAGTCTTTTAGAAGGTGCGCTACATGTTTATTTTTCGAACCGGCAGGAAACCGGTGTTTTTCTGAAACCGGATGAACAGGTCATTATCAAAGACGACCGGATGAATGTGGAGAAAATACCACATATAGATTATTTCTTATGGACGGAAGGACTTTACAGTTTTGAAAATGAATTGCTGATTGATATACTCAAAAAGCTGGAACTCTATTATGATGTTCGTATTGTCGTGAAAGATCCTTCTATTTTCCAGTGGGAATATACCGGTAAATTCCGGCAAAGAGATGGAATTGATGAAATTCTCCGGGTGATCCAGCGGATCCATACCTTCCATATAGAAAAAGATGAAGAACAGAACATGATTATACTAAATAAATAAGATGTTAAACCTTTAAAATGAAAAGCCTATGATCATACCTGAATAAACACAAAATGGCAGATGCTGGAACATCTGCCATCCAATGTAAAGTAAACATCGACTATAAATTTAATATTCACTTAACACGAGCAAAGATATGAAAATAAAAACTTTGTTACGACTCTTTATTGTCCGGAACAGATATATTAAAGATTATTTTAGAATGATGAGATTATCACTTTTTATGCTATTTGTCAGTGCCTTCCATCTGATAGCAACCAATAGCGAAGCACAAAATGCAACCATACAGCTTGAGGCCCATACGATTTCTGTCGGACAATTGTTTACGGAAATCGAGAAGCAAACGGACTACTTAGTACTGTACAGGAACCGGGATGTGAATACGGAAAACAACATCTACCTCAGTCATACGACCGGAAAAGTGATCGACCTGTTGACCGAGGCTTTTCAGAATACAGATATCAGCTTTGAGTTTGAAAATAAGTATATCCTGCTGAAAAAACGGCATGACCTGATTGAACTATCAGATACCCGGCAACCAAAGAAAAAGGTGGTGGGACGTGTGACCGGTGAAGACGGAGAGCCCATCATCGGTGCGAATGTATCGGAAAAGGGTACCACCAATGGGATCATAACCGATGTGGACGGATATTTCACGTTAGGCGTAAACGAAAATGCGGTTATCCAGATCTCTTATATTGGATATACAACACAGGAGATCCGGGTGGCCGGGAAAAACAACATCCTCATTCAACTACTGGAAAACGCCAGTGTGCTGGATGAAGTGGTAGTAGTTGGCTATGGGGTACAGCAAAAGAAGTTAGTGACAGGAGCTACCGTACAGGTAAAAGGGAATGTGATTGAAAAACAAAATACGTCTAATATTCTGACTGCTCTTCAGAGCCAGGCTCCTGGTATCAATGCCAGTAAAACATCCGGACAGCCAGGGGAAGCATCCAGGATCTCGATCCGTGGTGTAGGAACAATCGGAAATTCCTCTCCTTTATATGTCGTGGACGGTATTGTCCGTTATTCGATCAATGATCTGGATCCTACGATTATTGAATCGATCGATGTACTGAAGGATGCGGCCTCTGCGGCGATATACGGAGCCAGGGCTGCCAATGGCGTGATCCTTGTGACCACTAAAAAAGGGAGGGAAAGTAAACCTTCTATTACTTACAACGGCTATCTGGGATGGGCGAATGTCTATAAAAAAGTCCCCATGGCAAATGCCTTGCAATATGCTGAAATGATAGAAGAAGGGAGTAGGCACTCAGAAAGGGATGTTCCTGATTTTGCTTCATTGGTTCCTACCTGGGAGTCGATCCGGAACGGAACGTTTAAAGGGACAGACTGGTTCTCGGAAGCGCAGGTTCATAATGCACCTACCCAGCGACACTCCTTAAGTATCCGGGGAGGAAATAACCAGATTGTTTATTCACTGGGATACTCCTATTTCTCAGAGGAAGGAACGATTGGTGCTCCGGTCCAGGCTCAATACGACCGTTCTACGTTCTATGCGAATTCAGAAATTGACCTGATTAAAAATGACCGGAACCGGACCCTGGTGAAAGTAGGAGAAAATATTACCTATACCTATTACACAAAGAATGGTATCAGTACAGGTGGCTTTTTCGGTAATCCTATCACCACTTTTTTCAGGACGAATCCTTTTATGGAGAATTCGATGACAGATGGGGAGTATGATTTTGCCATACCCTGGAATTCACAGGAACCGAATCCGGTCGGATATATGGTTAAAACACAGGGATACAACCGGCATGCCAATCATAATTTTGACGGGAATGCCTATATTACGATCGAACCGGTCAGGAATCTGGTTTTCCGCTCTAATTTTGGTATTAACCTCAACTCTTATCACTATAACAATTTTTCTCCTACGTACAATTTATCTACCAATACGATCCGTACGGAAGACGGAACATCTCAAAATATGAGCATTGGATTGGGGTGGACTTTTGAGAATACGATCCGCTATGACTTTAAGCTGGGAGATCATAAAATAGATGCGTTAGCTGGCATTTCCTTAGAGTCAAGCGGAGGCAAGTTGAGTGCCACCATGAACGGTTCAAATGTAAACAACATATTTGGGGAGGTGAAATATGCTTACCTGGATAATATTAAAAATGTGGTAGAAGGTAAAACCTCCTTAGGAGGTTCTCCGTTACAGGAGTATCGCCTGATGTCCTATTTTGGCCGTGCCAATTATACTTACAGGGACAGATACCTCTTTACTGCCATTCTTCGTGCGGACGGATCTTCCAATTTTGCACCGGACAAGCGGTGGGGGGCATTTTCCTTCTTTTTCCGGGGG
>JAJQEE010000195.1:0-25604 GCA_021201865.1 Tannerellaceae bacterium
GGTCAGGTTTATATAATTAATAAGAGCAAATAAAAGGATCAGCACTCCCATCGCAAACAGAACCACTGCCAATTCAGGTTCTCCCTGTTTTAGCAACCTGCCGTAACCGGAAATCTCCGAAAAATAGATATCCGTTAACGGAACAAAAATAGCTTTATCAATCGCTCCTACCTTGTAGGTTACCACAAATTCTTTCAGATAAGCAGTTACATCCGGTTCCCTGCTTTTCAGATCCTGCCCTTCACCGGCTAAAACAAATAAGACATAACTATCAATATTGTAATTTAACAGATAGGATTCAGGACTAAAATAACGGATATTTTCCAGGCATACGATCATATCTGTATACCGGACACACGAGTTTTTAATATCCTTCATTACTCCACTGACCCTTACAGTCAAAGAATCATTCAACTGAACCGGTTGTCCAATAGGATCCCTATCCGGAAACGCTCTTTTAGCAAAACGTTCTGAGATTACGACTGCCCCCGGAGAAGACAGGACCTGATCCGGACTTCCTGTGAGTAGAGGAAAGGAGAAGAACTCAAAAAAGTTAGCATCCGCAAATGTTAAGCGGGCATTTAATTTTCGATCCGGAAGAGTAATAGGCAACGTATTATCCTGATGGTAAAAAGGATTGATCTGACAAAAAGCCTCTATTTCCGGAAACTTTTCCTGTAGACGATCACCCACTCCATAAGCGATGGAAAAAACTTTTTCGTTAGCCAACGCATAGATCCGCTTCTGGTTTTTATGAAAATGGTCTGTGTTAAATTCCTTCTCTGAATAGGTCGCATTCAGAAGCACAATCATAAACGACACAGCCATGCCAAATATAGCGACAAACGTATATATCTGGTTTTCCCCAAGGAATTTCAAAAAAGATTTCAAGTGAAAAATATTCCCCATCTTTTTTTAATAGTGTTTTCCCGTCCTACTGTACCGGCTCTGTTCGATGGGTCAAATGTAAGAAATATTTAACGGATTCAACCCTCGTCTTACGAAACTATTTAAGAAAACCTTTTATCAACGATAGACAGCCTTATACCAGCTCATCTGTTGGTACTGTTCATTTAAATAAGGGAATTCATTCTGAAGGATATAAGTAGTAAACCCACTATGCTGATTAATGACAAAACCCCGGTAAGCATAGGAGTCCATAAAACTGGAAGTAGCAGCCTTATAAATAAGACAATCTGCTATTAGCCGGGATAAAGTTTCCCGGTCATTTTCATCCACCAGACGGGAATAATAATCCTCCAGATCAAAAAACAACCGGTACGTATAACGGTCAAAATGCTGTATATCCTCCAACTGGTCAGAAAGATCAGTTTCTGAAATATGGGAAGAAAGCCAGGTAGCCAATGCAGGCAAAGCAGAAGTCCGGATCAGGCTCAGGGTCCCGGACTGATAAATACCGGACTGGCTGGATACCCATTCAAAAGCCTGTTCTGCAAACCCGGCCAGCCCTGTTTCTTTGGTAAACAGGTAATTCATATACCCGGAATAAATTGGCCGGAAGCCGGGAGATACGATCTCAGCAGACGATCCGAGAATATAGTCTGCCTTATCTTTCAACTCGTAAGCCAATTCTATGCCCGCAGAAAAACAGGTTTCCAGAATGATAAAATCAAAAAGTTTATCTGGAAGAGCTGCGGCAAATTCCACTAACTCCATCTCCGACTCTTCATCCACACCCATGGAGCGGGGAGCTGTTAAAGTTCCCTCCGGAAGCCATCCGGAAGCATGGGAGAAAAAGATCATTCCATAAGAGTCTGCCGGATATAACCGGACTACCTCTTGCACCACACGAGACAGAACAGCCGGGTCCACCGAACTTTCTTCCTCATAGGTTTGAATGATGCGGGTGTAATTAACCTCATTTTCCCTGTATACCTCAAGCAGTTGAGGAGCCTTGTTTTTTTATCCTGGTAAATGATCAGGTTACCTCCTTCTCCGTTCCAGCCTTTCAACATACTTTCTATCTTTTCATCCGTTTCATAGGACAAATTGTTATCCCCTGCCAGATAAACAAATAAGGTACGGGTAAATTCCTCCGGATAAACCGAAGCGGGTTCATCATCTGAACAGGCAGATAATAAAAGGAAAAACATTACTCCTATCCAAAGAGTAAACAATGAGCTATACGGAAAAAGACTTCATCATATATCCGGTTAATTGATCACATCACTGACCTGCCATTTATTTTTAATAACGTTTCACCAGCGCCATCCCCTGATAGGATGAAATCATATCATCCGGCAGGAAAATGATCTGTCCATCATTCTGTTCCACTTTTTCAATTATGTCCAGCGTAATATCCTCATCTGTCTCACGCGGTTCATTGTTAGGAGAAAGATCCAGATAGTTATCTCCCACTATTCCATTCAGACGGAAATTTTCCCCGATAAACAGGGTTTTCACATTCCCCTGATTCACTAACCGGAAAATCTCATTATAGTCACTGACTAATGTCGAATTGGACTGGGCTGCATCCAGTACGGACTGATACTTTTTCTCTACCTCGGCCATAAATTGCTGTACGACATAATAAGTTTGTGGGAGCAACTCATGGTCCGGTGTCTGGTCAAAGCTACCCTGTATCGAACCAATATACATCCGGTTATTATCCATCATACCTTTATAATAAGCAGTCATTTTAGTATCTCCAGCCAGTACGATCGGTAAAGGATTCTCGTTCAGATATTTTTTGAAACGTTTATCTGCCACATTGAAAAACTCTTTGATCTGATTTTCTTCAAAACTATCCTGCGCCAGCTTCTCCGGATCAGTCACATAATATTCCGTATTCTCATACGGGAAGTCCTGGTTATGGATCTCTTTGATCAGACGATTATTCACCGCCTCGATCAGACGGATCTTATGACGGCTCACAGTAATAATATAATAGGTGCTTCGCTGTTGTCTTGCTTTGTATAAAGGACGAACATCGAAATGAGGTCCGACGATTGCCTCCTCTTTTACTGTAATGGGTAACTTAATGACAGCGGCAAAATTTTCATTGGCATACAACACCAGACTATCCAGATTGTGACTATGGTCAATCAGTTCCTGGGCTTTTTTTATGTGATCCATAATCACTGCCACCTCTTTTTTATCCAGTTTCTCATGAAGCTGCTTCTCTACTTCTGTCACCTGATTTTTCAGATTGATACTATCCTGTTTATTATCAGGAGCTATGCGATGAGTAGGAATAATGACAGAAACAGCTATTTTTCCCTGTATATCCGCAGGCAACTTCTTTTTATGATGCACAACAAAATTATCAATTGCCTCATTTAAAGAAAGTTTTTCATATTTTTTCATTTGAGATTGATTTATAAGTAATTACCAGATCTTTCTTTTTTCCCTATAAAACAACCTCTCAAATAGAAATGTTCCGGAAGTAAAAGTGGGTATCTCAAAAGTTTCATCAATCTTTGAATAAGTTACTTTGACTGAGCTACAGATCGTAAGTCCGGAAGGCTTGCTTTCATTTTCCTGATTTAGTGTCAGGAGACCCATCATTTAGTCTTTTCGTTTAGCATAGATCAACTCATCTGTAAACTCACCGTTTTTAAAATAGGTTTTTTCCAGCCGGGCTTCCAGTCTAAAGCCGGCCTTCTCCAAAACCCGCTGGGAACGGGGATTGAGACCGAATGGACGGGCATATACCCGGGTTATATCAAACGTTTTAAAAGCATACTCCGTGATCAGGCGGATCGCTTCCGGCATAATACCTCTGCCCCAGTATTCTTCCGCTAAAAAATAACCGATCTCCGCATTCTTACAATAAATATCCTTTTGCAGCATAATACCAATAGAACCTACCGGATGATCATCCACAATAATCGCAAACAGACAGGGTATTTCCTCTTCCAAAGCCAGGCGAATAAAATTCCGGGCATCCTCCTCAGAATAGGGATGAGGAAACCCATCCGTAAGGAACCGGGCAATATTCGGATTATTTGCATAGTGGGCCAGATGTTTCACATCTTTCATCTCCCATCTCCTTAAATGAACATTCATTTTCTTTTGTTTTGATCAGACATTCTGTTTCTCCTATCCGGTTAAAACCTCGGATAAGGATCGTTGGATAAAAACAAAAATAAGAATAATCTCTCTATATTTATTATATAGATAATAGATGTATCATTCCTTATCCTCATATAATAAAAGAGATCCAGACAACAGATGAAGTATTGGAAAGATCAGAAAAGGACCTCTTGCCAGGTATGCTTTTTTAGGTCTACATATCCATTAGACCGGAACGTAACTCCCTCTTCCTCCAGTAAAGCCCGTTGCTCCTGCCATCCGGGAGCTAACCTTCCCTGGCTATTGACCACACGGTGGCAAGGCAATTTCAGGGAGTCCGGGACATGCGACATCACACGCCCCACCTTTCTGGACCACTGAGGCTTTCCTGCCAAAGCTGCAATACGGCCATAGGTTACCACTTTACCGGCCGGGATTTCCCTGACGATAGAGTAGACGATCGTATCAAAATCCGGTTCACTCATCTCTTCTCAGATTTTTACGTAAGAGATACAAAAATAACCATTCTGTAAAAAGACAGATTTCAAATGTGTGAGAAACTTTTATGTTTTTGTATAAATCATACATTGGATTTATAAATATGTACCTGAATCTTTCACTATTGTCATATTTTTAAACAAAAAGAGTCTGGATGCGGATCATCTTAAATCTATAATTTATACTTTTGAGAATAAATCACTAAACGAAAGTTACATCCGGAGATTCTCCGGCTTATTTTTATCTATGAGAACAAAACTACGTACAATCATTTTCTTTTTCTGCATTTTTACAACTGCAACTCTTTCCGGTGGAGCACAAAATGGAAAAAGCTATACTCTTTTTTCCCCTGACCGGAAAATAGAACTGAAAGTGGAAACCGGACAAGTGGTTACCTGGCAGGTAAACCATGAGGATACAGAAGTAATCCACCCCTCCTCTATTTCAATGACCCTCTCTAATGGAGAAGTTTTAGGTCATAAGGCACGCGTATCCAAAACCTCACAAAACTATATAGACAGCTCTTTTGAAACACCTTTCTACAAAAAAAGCCGGGTGACAGACCAGTACAACCAGCTATTGCTACGGTTTAACCAGCAGTACAGTCTGGAATTCCGGGCCTATAATGATGGGGTAGCCTACCGGTTCATTACCCACCGGAAAGGAGAATTAACCATTCTGGATGAAGAGGCGAATTTCCGGTTTACAGCCGACCACAAAGCCTATGTTCCCTACATAGAGGATATGCGGGGTGGAGAACGTTACAGCTATTCCTTTGAATCTTTTTATGATGAGATCCGGATCTCTGAAATGACAACAGATTCCCTGGCAATCGTTCCTTTGCTGATAGATCTGGGAAATGGGAAAAAAGCAGCTATTCTGGAAAGTGATGTAGAGAACTATCCGGGGATGTTCTTAACAGTAGACCCCACAGAAAAGAATAGTATCCGGGCCACATTTGCTCCCTACCCGCTGGCTGGAGAGATGGGAGGATACAATATGTTGAATTTTGTAGCGACCCAAAGGGCTGATTATATTGCCAGGACCCAAGGAGACCGTACCTATCCCTGGCGGGCATTGGTGATAAGTGAACAGGATAGCCAACTGGCTAATAATGACATGGTACAAAAATTGGCTGCTCCCTGCCGTATTCAGGACGTTTCCTGGATCAAACCGGGCAAATCAGCCTGGGACTGGTGGCACAACTACAACCTCCGGGGAGTAGATTTTAAAGCTGGTATCAATACGGAGAGTTATAAATACACCGTTGACTTTGCAGCTAAGAATCAGATAGAATATATCATCATCGACTGGGGATGGAGTACTACGACTCTCATGGAATCCATACCAGAGGTGAATATTCCGGAAATAGTGGCGTATGGTAAAGAAAAAAATGTAGGGGTTATCCTTTGGGCAGGCTGGGAACTAATCCAAAAAGAGCAGGATCTGGTTTTTCCCTATTATTCCCGGATGGGGGTAAAAGGATTCAAAGTAGACTTCTTCGACAGTGATGATCAGCACATGATCGATATTGTGTATGAGATGGCACAGGCAGCAGCAGATAACAAACTGATCCTGAATCTCCACGGGATGAAAGCAACCGGCATCCAGCGTACTTATCCGAATATTCTCAATTTTGAAGGAGTAAAAGGATTGGAGAACTTTAAATGGGCGCCTATGACTAACGGACAGATCCGGGATGATCATCCCCGCTACGATGTTACCATCCCCTATATCCGGATGATGGCCGGCCCTTTAGATTATACACCGGGTGCTATGCGGAATGCCACCCGTGCCATCTACCGGACTATCAATGATAATCCGATGAGCCAGGGAACCCGGGTGCACCAACTGGCTATGTATATTGTTTATGAGGCTCCTTTTGAAATGATGGCGGACAGTCCGACAGACTATACCCGGGAACAGGAATGTACGGACTTCATTACCCGTATCCCAACCGTATTTGATGAAACAATCGTGCTGGATGGAGAAGTTGCTGAATATATTGTTCTTGCCCGCAGAAAAGGAAATGAATGGTATGTCGGAGCCATGACGAACTGGGACGCAAGGGAAAAAACAATAGATTTTTCCTTTCTGGGGGAAGGTACTTTCCAGGCTGAGATCTTCCGGGATGGCATCAATGCCGACCGGGATGCTACCGACTACAAAAAAGAAGTGATCCGGATCACAGCAAACGACCAAAAAACGATCCAAATGTATTCCGGAGGTGGGTGGACAGCCCACATCACTCCGGTGAACTGACCATATCCAATCTGTTCAGCGGGCGGAACCTTATCAAGTTCCGCCCGTAATTTTATCAGAATTAAATCTTTTACCCTGAATACAGGCATAAACTTTCACCCAAAGAAGAAATAACTCCTTTGTAAATAATTTTCAGATATAAAAACCTGTTTAACCTTACTTTTCCTGCTAATTTTTAGGCATTTTACACTTCTGTATCATATTTTTATGCATATTTGGGAAACGCTTAAAACAATTATCATGAAAGTCTGCAACACTCTTCAACTACAGGTAGAAGATCTCCGAGCCATCCAGGAAGCCGATATAGATCTAAAAAGTATGACCGTACTCACCGGACCTTCCGGTTCCGGAAAATCCGAATTATTAAAATTTACTTACCGGTTGCTGGATTCTATTTCCAGATATGAACAAATTATCCGGACTGAACCCTATCAACAAATGGATTCAATTGAAAAAGACCTATATCAGATTGTTCAATCCCTGCCTTCTGCCCATTTAAAAAAAACCTTCCGGAAGCCACGCTCCTGCCGGGCAAAACCTGACAAACAATATTGGTCTGAACAACTGGAAATACTTCATCAGACTTATACGTCCGAATATGAATTAAACGGCTTGAAAAAACCGGGTAAAATCTATACCTACAATAGTGAGCACCTGAGAAGTATACGAGATAAGATCGGACTGGAAGCAGACTATCGCAGAGTGGATTTCCCGGAGCTACTTCACCATATACGCAACTATCAGGAAAAAATATTCCGTCTGTCCGAAGAACGGTTAAGCAAAAGACCCTACAAACATCTGAAACAGATCTCACGGGACATTCATTATTCCATCCACTACCCTACACACTTCCAGCTCTTACAAAACAACCAGCTCATTGCAAAGGATAATTTCCCTTTTGTCGGCCGGATAGAGAACATTCAAAAGGTTTATTACCTTTCCAGTACCTGGGGATGGCATATCCGCTCCTATCTGGAAGATTCCTGGTTCCGTAAAGCAGGCAGGACTATTCCCGATTCCCGGTTGTTCGATCACCAGACAGAAATAAAAGAGATGTTGGAAACGATTATCGGAGGAGAGATCTTGCTGCCTGAAATTTACCAGGATAAGAAAAACACCCGCTACGAGTGGTCACATCATGTTTGTAAGAGAAAAGATGGTACACAAATCCCACTGAGATGTTGCGGAGCGAGCATGAATAACTTCCTGACGATTTACCGGATGCTGAAAAAAAGGATTACTGGATAAAAAAACACTGGTTGTATTTGATCAGCCGGAAACCTATCTGGGATCAGAACAAATCATTCAGGTAGCCCGTTTAACCTGCATGTTACAAAAGAAAGTAGGCGTACGGTTCCTGATGGCAACCAACCTTCAGGAAATGATACGGGCTTTGGAAAATGCAGCCGCTGAATATCAATTAGACAGCCAATTCAACCGCTACGAAAGCAAAGAAAGTAACACCCTCTATCACTACAGCTATTTTCCAGTCACATGATCTCCAGGAAAAGAAATAGGTTCCCTGCACAGGCGGGGAATAGCTTACACTTATCAAAAAGAGTTATTATTTAAAATATTCTTTTAGATGGATCGTCTTCAATAATAGAGAGATTTAGTACAAAATTATTTTATCAATCATCAAGATGATCTATATCCATCACATATTACAACCATTAAAAAGGGGGATATCCTATCTGGTAATCCGTTTACTGGAAGGGCTGGAACTGGATTGGATCCTGGAAAAAAGAAAAGAAAAAAGTACCTGTTAAAAAACGCAATCTATCCGGTTGGTTTATTTATCCATCAGTCCCCTATCACCGGTTCCTGACAGGTAATCTTTCCCAAAGCCAGCGTGGGATCAGTCTCCAGAAAAAGACCAATAGGGCATAACGTGTGTCAATAATCACGACCCGTTTTTTTCGTTCCAGTGCAAAGACAATATGCTTTGCCACCTTTTCCGGTGACATTAACATCGGGAAATGGTCATCCTTTAGTAGAGGGGTGGCCACAAATCCGGGACGAATGTCCGTGAAAGTAATCGAAAGATGCTGCATACGGGCTAATTGTGCCAGTGCATCGATGTAGGTGTTCTGGAAACTTTTCGTAGCGGAATAGGCCGGAGCGGCTCCTAATCCTTTGGTTCCTGCAATAGAACTGATTACAGCCAGATGGCCCCTACCCTGCTTTTTGAAATAATTAAATGCAGCCGTAACCAAACGGGTAAATCCCGTGACATTGGTGATAGTGGTATCCAGTTCAATTTCCGGTTGCAGGTCCATATTTTGTTTCCCGATACCGGAACTCAACAGGAAAAGATCCATTCCTCCTGTTTTTTCAATCAGGGAAGATAATTTCCGGGAGGCCTCTTCTTCTGTTACATCCAACGTTTCCGTACGGACTCTATCCGGAGCAATTCCGGCGATCTCTTCCAACAGGTCACCTCTCCTTCCGGCAATGCCCACTATCCATCCGGCCCGGATATATAACAGAGCCACTTCACGGCCGATCCCGGAGGTAGCCCCTATAATAATGATTCTTTTCATTTATTTTCTTTTTTTCTTCTATCATCCTTTATTAATAAACAAAAACTCCGCACCAATAGATGTTGAAAAGGACTTGTTGTCAGCAAACGTATTCAAAAAATCACCATTTATAAATATCTTTCAGATCATTTTCGAACAGAGTGAAGGGGTCATTATAAAACTCCATAAAATTAGCATGGCTCGGATGTCCTTTCGGGGTGGCATAGTAGTGAGTCTCACTTTTGGAATCATTTCGCCAGACCAATACATAAGATAGTTGAATATCCGGATCTTTCACAGCACGTAACAGGGTATTAGTCCACCAGGTTGTATCCGGGATCGATTCCAGTCCGGTTTCGGTAAAAGCAGCTAATTTATGATGTGCCTTTGCATAGTCAGACACAATTTTGAGTTTATGAATGCCTGCCTCCAGTGAACCGCCGCTATCCCTTCCAAAATCAGCGTAATTGTCCACACCGACCATATCTACCCATTCATCTCCGGGATAACGGTCCAGAAACTCTTCCTCTGTGTTATATCTGCAATCCGGAGAAAAAGCATAAATGAAATTATGGACGTCCAGTTCATCCCGCAAATAAGAGACCGTAAACCGCCAGAGCGTGATAAAGTCCTCCCGGGTAGTGTGGCTGTGTCCCCACCAAAACCAGTCCCCATCAAATTCATGATAAGGCCGGAAGATCATAGGCACTAATTTTCCGTCCGCCCCTTTTACCTGATTGGCAAACAAACCGATACGTCCTAATACTTCTTTATATTTTTCATGATAGTCCCCTCCCGGGATCAACCGTTCCACGGTCCCTACGGGACTTTGCTCCCAGTAAAACGAATTTCCCTGAATCGGATTCCGGAAATGCCAGCAAATAGTGGTCACTCCTCCCCGGTTATAGGTCTCCGAAATCAGCCGGCTCAGCCGTTCCATCTCTTTTTGGGTTTCTTCCGGAGATTCACTTCCCGTAAATTCGGAAAAGTCATGTCCGATCACTGCCGGATGGGATCCGGTAGCCTCTTTCACATCCGAACGATCCTGATCGCCAGCCCATCCTCTCCCATATTCCGTGGCAGCCTGGTGTCCAAATAAAATATGATTTTCAGATAAACTTTTCAGATTTTTAAAGAGAGCGACCGTTTCATCTGTCGCCTTTTTATCCACCATATCTGCTCTTACACATTCGGGAGAACAACTCTCTTCCCGGAGGGTGTCTTGTTTTTTTGGCTGGCAGGATAGAAAATATCCTCCTATTGATAGGATCATCATGATATTAAATAAGATCTTTTTCATTTGTCGTTTATTCATACTTTATACGCATTATCCGTTGAAAACATTTTATTCCATAAAAATAAGAAAGAATCAGTAAACCGGAAACTTTTCCACCTTTTTGTCATTTTGCTACCAATAAGCAAATTGACAGATTGTCAACTGAACGGCACTATATTTATATTTTTCCATCAGGTCTGCAAAACCAGTAAAAAACTACTCACGGAAAGTTGAGTCATAACATATTGTTATCATTTCAGGGATTCATCTTACTATTTTCAGAGATTTTCAACAGTCCTGCCCGGTGATTGGGATAGGAGGTAAACCATGTTAATATAAGAAGAGACATTTGTTAGTTCTAACAGGATCAACTCTCTGAAGCAAGGAGTAGTTAAAAAAAGAAAAACAGCCATTTTCCAGTGCTTTTTTGTCGGAAAAAAGTACCTTTTAAAAATTCGTGCCTACTGTTTTTGCCAATTCATGCCTATCGTTCTCCTGATTCATACCTACCGTTTAGTAAAATCATGCCTACTTTTTCAAGAAATCATGCCCAGACATTTTCAAACAAGTCTACAAACGTCCTGTTTTCTTCTTCGTTGGCTATTCCGGAGATTTTTACTCGTTATCAAAAAGTAAATATTTTTATCTTTATGATAACCACAAAGCACATTTAATTACTTTTTGTATTTTTCATATCGTGAAAATTCCACTTTATTTCACTATGCGGTTAGAAAGGATTGTCTCAAATACTTTTTCTCTTCCGGAACGTCCTACCGGAGTCGTATGACTGCCTATTTTTAACCTATTTCCTTCGATCGCTTTGATGTGGTCCATATGAACGATGAACCTGAATGAAATTCTTTTCCGGAAGTATTTCCACAAAGTGTTTCAACATGAAATATACTATCTCACGGGAGGTCTCCGTATGGATCAGAACAAATATCTGTACATCATGTTGTTGTTTTTTATAAGTAGTTCAAAATGATGGATCCACCTATGCAAAATCAAATTTATATGACGAACAACCGATTCTTTCTGATGAATGACAGAAAGGATCAATCTCCGGTCCACAAAAACCGGAAATTATACAATAAACTATCTATCTGCCTAATAGAGAGGAAAACAACTCCTGTTTTTATTTGTTTTTCTTATATCAATTCTTAAAAATGAGACTTATGGAAAAAGAGGAAAAAAATCCATTGAAAAATCCATTGGAGATGTATCCGCATGAAAAATTTCCCATGCAGAAACAACAGGCCCCCGGTCTGCAAAGTGAAATGAAACCAATTCCTGATAGTGGTGAAGAAAACTATGTGGGTCATGGTAGATTGAAAGGAAGAAAAGCACTGATCACAGGCGGTGATTCAGGTATCGGCCGTGCGATTGCGATCGCTTATGCCCGGGAAGGAGCAAAAGTGGCGATTACCTATTTACCGGTAGAGGAAAAAGATGCCCAGTCTTTAAAAGATCTTTTAAAGCAAGAGGGAAAAGAACTGATTACGATTGCCCGTGATTTACGCGAGGAGCAGGCTTGTATAGAGGTGGTAGAGGAAGCCATAGAAAAATTGGGCGGACTGGATATCCTGATCCCAAACGCAGCTGTACAGATTGCCCAGAAAGATATTGCAGACTTAACAGCCGGACAAATTGAAAAAACATTCGCCGTCAATGTATTTTCCCCGATGTATCTCTCTAAGGCTGCTCTTCCCCATATGCCTGCGGGTTCTTCTATTATTTTTACCGGTTCTGCCGAATATTATACACCGAACAAGACACTCCTGGACTATGCCGCCTCTAAAAGTGCGTTGGTGGCTTTTAGTATTGGTTTATCAAAACAGGTACTGGACAAAGGAATCCGGGTCAATACAGTTTGTCCGGGCCCTATCTGGACACCGCTTGAAGTTTCCGGTGGAAATCCGGACGAGGGAATACCGATCCATGGGCTTGACACACCGATGAAACGTCCGGGTCAACCCATTGAAATGGCTGGCATTTATGTATTCCTTGCTTCCGATGAAGCCACGTATGTGGTTGGTGAAGTGTATGGAGTAACCGGAGGCTTAAGTGCTTTATAAGAATGGTTTATAGTCAGATCAAAAACAAAGGAAGAAATGAATATTCAACGCATTGAACCACCTTGCTGGTGGATAGGGATGAAAACCCCTCTCCAACTAATGATTTATGGGAAGGATTTAGCCGGAGGAGAGGTTCAGACAGATACAAAAGGGATTACCATACGTGAAGTTCACCCGGCAGAAAGCCCCAACTATCTTTTTGCAGATATAGAGATCTCTCCGGAACTTACTCCGGGTGAATATCTGTTTACTACTCATAAGGGAACAGAGAAGGCCGGTTTTACCTACCGGATAGAAAAAAGAAGGAAAAACGCAGCCTCCCGCACAAGCTATACTTCCGCAGATATGGTTTATTTGCTGATGCCGGACCGCTTTGCAAACGGGGATCCCTCCATTGATAACACACCGGATACCACAGAGAAGATAGACAGGACTGATCCCTCCGGAAGACATGGGGGAGATCTGCAGGGTATCATCGATCATCTGGATTATCTGGTTGATCTGGGGGGTTACTACTTTATGGCTAACTCCCCCACAGGAAGACAACCAGCCAAAAAGCTCTTATCATGGATATGGCTGTACGGATTATTATCGTATAGACCCAAGGTTTGGAAGTAATGAGCTATATAAACAACTGGTCCGTGAGGCGCATGAAAAAGGGTTAAAAGTAATCATGGACGCTGTTCCAAACCATTGTGGCAGTGCACACTGGTGGATGAAGGATCTGCCTTTCCGTAACTGGGTACATTTACACAGCGGGGTCGTTACTTCCAATTATCGTCTGGCCGTAGTAACAGATCCTAATAGGTCGCAACTCAATAAAGAACAGACCGTGAACGGTTGGTTTGATAAGGCGATGCCGGATATGGCACTTGAAAACCCGTATGTTCTCCGTTACTTTCTCCAGCTTTATATCTGGTGGATCGAGTGGACGGATCTGGATGGCCTGCGAGTAGATACCTTCCCTTATAACGAAAAATATGCTGCTGCCCGGTGGACCAAAGGCCTGTTAGAGGAGTATCCGGAATTGAGTATCGTAGCAGAATGCTGGCATTCCTCGCCTGCTATTGTCGCTTACTGGCAGGGAAACAAACCCAAACAGGATGGATATGCTTCTTATCTTCCCTCGGTAATGGATTTTCCTTTGCAGGAAGCACTTAAAGAAGGGCTTGAAACAGACTCAGACGGGTGGATGGAGGGAATGAACCGGCTCTACGAAGCATTAGCGCTGGATTTTGTCTACCAGGATCCTCTGAAACTCATGATCTTTTTAGACAATCATGATATAGAACGCTTTGCAGATTCCATGCGTGGAGATATCGCAAAAATCAAACTGGGAATCACTTTGTTGGCAACCCTGAGGGGCATCCCACAACTCTATTACGGCACAGAATTCGGATTCCGCTCCACCGACCTTTCCAAAGGTGACGGAGCCGCCCGTATAGATTTTCCGGGTGGATGGAAGGGTGACCGGAAAAATCTATTTACCGGCCTGCGGATGAATAAAAAAGAGAGAGAGATTTTTGAACATACACGAAAGCTTTTCAACTGGCGTAAGCATGCGGGTGCTATCCATGAGGGAAAAACAACTCATTTCCTACCGGAGAATAATACCTATGCTTTTTTCAGATATACGGACAAAGAAAGTGTTTTTGTATTTCTGAATCCTTCTAAAAAGGATGTCAAAGTCAAATGGGAAAAATTTAATGAGTGTCTGGAAGGATATACCAGTGCCCTGAATATTCTGACCGGAAGAAAAGTAAGTCTGGACAGGGGATTCACTGTCAAAGCCCGGGAATCTATGGTGATTGAACTCAAAGCATGATCTTAGTTTTTATATAGATGGGAAGGAACAGCCAATTCTTCCTGTCTGTATAGAAACCGTTTTTCCGAAAATAACAGAAATTATTTTCCCGGGATTTATGAATAACGATGTCTTTTATCAGATCGTCAGTACCTTTTCTCCTGCCTTGAGATATTCGGTTAACGGGATTCCCATATACCGGACATTTACTCCCAGTTTTTCCAGTACTTCGGAGGCCTGAAAACGGTCTGCACAATCTTTACAGGCTTCAATATGTACTCCTTCATCCAACATGATCCGGATCTCTGTCTGCACCTGTGTGTCCATTGCTGCTAACCGGACGGAAGCTCCCCACATGATCAGATTCACTTCCTCCCACCAATTCCTCTTTTTTGAATTAAGAGCATACATGGAGATCATATTAAAGATCGTATCCTTATTGTCACTCGTCCAGAGAATGTTTAGCTTTTCCATATCTATCTGCTTTTTCTGTTCTATACAAATAGAAGAAAAAGGATCCTTTTCATTCTATACTTCATCTATACTTTTTCCGGGATATTCTTTTTCCTGTCCTGCCTGTTTCTTCTTTAACCTGACCGGAGTATTTTTACGGCTTAGTTTCATATTTAACATTTCTACCAGCAAAGAAAAGGCGATGGCAAAATAAACATATCCTTTCGGGATCTCGTTCACCGTTTTTCCGAAGAATGAGATATTAGCCAAATGGGCGGCCTCTACTAAGAGCATCACTCCTATCAGAATCAAAAAAGAGAGAGCCAGCATCTGGATCGTAGGATGATCATTGACAAATTTACTGATAGGACCGGAAAAAAGGAGTATTAACATAACCGCTACCACAACAGCCAGTACCATAATTGCCATCGCACCTCCATATCCGAAATCCCGGAAACTAACCATCCCTATGGCAGTCAACACACTATCAAAAGAAAAAACGATGTCTAAAGCTACGATCTGAATGATCACACGCCAGAAATGGCTGGTAGGTGCCTTTATACCTGCCGGTTCATCCACTCCTTCAAGTTTATTATGAACTTCAGTTACACTTTTATAAAGCAGAAAGAATCCTCCTGCCAAAATGATCAGGCTTTGTCCGGTGACTGATCCGTCTATCCAGACCGTATCAAAAGAAAAAATAGGCTTGGTTAACCGCATGAGTAAAGAAATACCGAAAAGTAGTCCGATCCTTGCCAGCATCGCCAGTAATAAACCCACGGTACGGGCATGTGCCTGTTGACTGGGGGGGGAACTTTGGTCGACATGATAGAGAGGAATACAATGTTATCTATTCCCAGGACAATTTCCAGAAAAGTCAAAGTTAATAGTGCCAGCCATGCACTTGGCATGAGAAAGGTTTGTAAAATTTCCATAGAAAAGGTTTGGTTAATTTGGTTATTGTCATAACTGTTTTTTTCTTTACCGATACGGATCATGGATCTTCCCGGTACCCTTCCAATAAACGGCTTATATCTGCTGTTTTTTCTTCTCCTGCTATATACCACAGGTTTTGATATTTGATCTTTCCGGTATTTTTCCAGATCATCAGCCAGCCATCCTCTTCGGGAGTTAAATCCCTGTACCGGATAATAACAGTATAGTCCGGGGCGATCATTTTAATCATGATATTACTATCATTCCATTGTTCATCATACCGGGCATCACTGATCCATTCGCCAATCCGGACTCTGTCATTCTCACTCAGGTACCGGACCATCTCTTCATTATCCGTATAAATCACCTGCATGGATTCTACCTGAAAAAGATCAATATGAGGTTCTTTTCTTTCCTCTCCGGCTTCCACATTCTCTGCCTGCCCTTTCCGGGCCGGAGAAGAACAGCTGCCTATCACAAAGACACAAAGGATAAACATCCAGATCCATTTATTCATATAAATATGATTTATTCAATTATTTATTAAAGAAAACGGATGGCATACATATATACAACAGTGCAGGTTAGAAATTGTTCATTCCTTCCCTGTCTTCTTTGCATAACAACTCCATTTCCACCCGGAAATCTCCACTCCAGGATTCACCTGCCATCTCATTTTCATCAATCACTAACCTGTAATTCCCTTCCATCGGGAAATCATAGGTCAGACTACGTCCAAACGGCCCTTCTGAGAGACTATCCGGCCGGATGATCCCTACAATAGAGATGTTTGCCTGGTCATCATCTGAAAACAAAGCCGCATGTAGGGTGTCATAGTTTCCCGAATGAAACACCACTTCTATGGTTTGGTTCTCACTTTTATGGATCTCCTGAGAAACTTTTCCTCCGGGAAGATCCAGATAGATAACAAACGGATTGACCGGTAACACATTTTCCTCATCTGCTTTCTCTGTTGTCAGGAGATGGGTCCGTGTATGGTCATCATTTCCCGGACTTTTGTATTTACAGGAAGACAGACAAAGACAAATGATCCCTATTAAAATCCCTGCATTCTTCATATTCAACTTATTTTCTAATCTATATGTACCTATAAAACACACTTGCTCTCACATTGTTCTCCCTTTTCCGGATCCATGGGAAAGGAAGCATCAAGCGATGTCAGACCTCCATTCTTCCTGACAGCTATTTCTCGGGTGAATCCGTGAATCAACCCTGTATCTCTTTCATATAAAGTTTTTTTTGATTATTTTTGCATCAAAGACCTGAAAATTAAATATCCGGATATACGGAAGAGGAAGGACTACAAACAAAGTCCGTCTTATCTAAATTAACAAGCTCAGATGAACCAGGTATATATATGTACTAACTTATTTACCATTATCATTTATACTCCATGAATAGAATGATCATTTTTGTATCTCTTATCCTTTGCTTTTTAAGTGCCTGTAGTGATGAGAAAGAGGAAGCTGTCGTAACAGCCATCAGTTTAGACCAGTCAGCACTTACTTTAAAAGTGGGGGAAGAATACCAGTTCAAAGTGTCCCACACACCACAAGATGCAAAAACACCCGGGTACAGCTGGGGAGTTACAGATACGACTCTTTCAGTAAAAATTGCCAGTATTGACCAAACAGGATTTTTCAAAGCTGAAAAAGCAGGAATCACCACGGTCCGGGTAACTACCACAGATGTGTTGACTGAGGATCTTTATCCGTTGGTTTCTACCTGTAAGGTCACGATCGAACCTGCTGAAGTGGAAGGCATTCAATTAAATAAAAGTGAGATTACCCTCAAAGCCGGAGAAACAGAAACGCTGACCTATACTTTGACACCTACCCAGGTTACAAACCCGGAAGTAGAATGGTCATCCAGTAATTCCGGTATCGTGGATGTTACCGATGGGGTAATCACAGCGAAAGATATTGGAGAAGCAGAAATAACTGTTACTATTAAAAACACAACGATCCGGAGTAGCTGCAAAGTAATAGTTGAACCGACTCCCCTGGAAGGGATCGAGATCAAAGAAGATAATATAGAGGTATTTGTAGGAGAACAGATAGATATTCCGGTGTTGTTCATTCCTGAAAATGCGACTAAGCAAAAAATCAACTGGATCTCTTCTCACACCCACATTGTCTCTATCAGTGAAGAGGGCATTCCGGTTGCTGTTGGAATTGGTCCAAGCCTGCTTACCGCTGTGACAGAAGATGGAAGATTCCATGCAAGTTGCAGAGTTCTTGTTAAGCAAATTCCTGTCGAGAGAATTGAATTTGAACAGGCTGTATACACCCTCGAAGTAGGTGAAATTGTCAAACCGGAAGTCATTTTCTATCCCGAAAACGCAGGAAATAAGAACTATACATTAACCTCTTCCCATCCTACTGTAGTGGGTATAGATCACCGGTATTATGTACAGGCATTAGCAAGAGGCCATGATGCGACTATTACGGCAAGATCCGAAGACGGTTCAAAAATTGCGTCCTGCGTTGTAAGAGTCCGGGCGAAATAACTGTGAATTATGCCCAATCTTGTCCGGAAGAAATGTTATAAAAGCAACAATAGGCTCAACAAAACAGCAAATATCAGGACATTCCTGGCAGTCTTGCCTAATGTTTGATTCAATTCTTTTCCGGTATATTTTCCCATCTCTTTCCAGGTCGAAAGGAACAGGACGAAAAAGAGGGCAAAAAGAGCGATCTGCCAGGACGGGGCGACAAACAACAAAGGGATGATGATCAATAGAGCGATAATCCCGTTCAACAAGTAGAAATACCGGCCGAATGTTTTACCAAACAGTACAATAGTGGTGCGTTTGGCAGCTATCTTATCCTGCTCATAATCCCGGTAGTTGTTAACCACCAGAATATTAGTGGATAAGAGACCTAAAGAAACTGAAAGTAAGACGGACAGCAAAGAAAACGTGCCTGCCTGTACATAATAGGTAAAGCAAACCGGAATCACACCATAGAATAGTAATACACAAACATCACCTAAGCCGTTATAGGCTAACGGAAAAGGACCTGCCGAATAGGCTAAAACAGCGATCGCGATTGCCATTCCAACCCATAAAAGTTCCCATCCCCCATAAAACAGCAGCATCAATCCAAGAAGACAAGCCAACCCCAGGGTCAGGAATGTAGCAATTAACATCGCGCCCGGACTGATCCATCCGGAAGCAACGGCCCGCTCCGGTCCCAGACGGTCTTCCGTATCCGCTCCCTTTTTAAAATCAAAGTAGTCATTGGCAAAATTACTGGCGATCTGTGCAAGCAGCGCAACCCATAAACAAAGAACAGCCGGAACCGGCTGAAAAACCCCATCCCGGTAGGCTAAGGCACATCCTAATAACACCGGACTGAGAGAGGCCGGCAACGTTTTGGGCCGGGCAGCTTCTATCCAGGCACCTATTTCATTCTTTTCCTGAGACATTTTTCACATTTTAGACTACAAAAATAGAAACAAAATAGCCAGTATTGACCCATTAAATAAATAAAACATATTAACTTTGCCTACATGAAGTACTTTTTATTCATAACGACACTCCTGCTTTCACTGACACTGTTTCTCTCTAACGAAAAAGAGATGAACTGTGACGAACAGATCATGAAAGAACGGGAAGCGATTATGCAGGACAGGAGTATGGATATTCCTTACCGGCTGGAAGTTCTCAGCAAAGATATGCGGAGCAACAACTTCTTAACTCCCCGCCGGAATGTTCAATCCACGAATTATCATTTCAATACAAGAATAATGAGACATGCGGTCAAACTCCTGTATGACATCCGTATCAAAGGAACCGGCCGCCTTCAGAAGATATCAGAGCATATATCTTTTTGTCAAACAATAAATTATTCTTCTCTTCTTTGCCGTAAAGGATATCACATATATGCTTTGCGGAAGCTCATTATTTGATTTTTAATAGCATAGTTTTGTTTTGTATGGAATCCCGTATTTCATACACTGTATGCGTGTGCATATAATTGTTCAATACATTATTATAACTTAAAAATCAAAGACATATGGCTAAGAAATCAAATAAAACCTCTATATACTTATTTATTCTGTTAATCATTGCAGGTTGTGTGTTAGCTTGTAGTTCACTTATTACGAACGACTATCTTAAATTAATAATCGTCATGGTGACTTTGGGCATTGGTCTGTTCGGTGTTATGAAAGGGCTGAGCAATCCTTCGGAAAAACCGACAGAGGAAACACCTGCTGAGGAAAAATAATCTTTAATAAACAAATTTCCAATAACATTTAAATAAGTATATAATTATGCGTATAAATAAAGATTTGGTAGACGCAGTCATGATGGTTTCGTTTATCATACTGGTATTAACGGGTACATCCGATTTTGAAAATGTAGCGATGAAAGATACACTCATGGCTGTATTAGGCGTAGTAACTATCGCAATGGTAGTATTACGAATCGTATATGCACGTAATAACAAAAATACGGAAAGCCATCATTAACGCTTTCAGTAAATAAATGTTCCGATACTTCCTATTGTAACTCCGGTGTGACGCCGGAGTTATTCTATTTACGTTTTTCTGACTTACAATAAATAACTTGCTGTTTTACGAGAATATGGGGGTATATACCATGCAATAGGAAGTGGAACATTTTTACGGGTCTTTTTATTTCTATCAATGAAACATTTCAAATTCTATTTTTAAAACGATAGCTTACATACCCATCCCATTGTATTTTTATTAAATTCAACCAATAAAAGAAGATATTAACATAATAATTTCATTTAAAACGCTTTTATTATTAAAATAATTTATTATATTTGCATCATAAGAAAGATTTTTTGCAAAAACTCAACTTTAAATCTTAGAATAGAACAAACTTATTTAAAAACTTATTATTAAAAACTATCCCATATGAAAGAGCTTTATTAAATTATCTCCCAATCCGGTACACATATTTTACCGGAATTTATTCACATGTTTAACTAACGAAAAAAGGTACTATAAAAAACTTTCAATACCTGGAAGCCGCCAAAGGGAGATAACGGCTTCAGATAGCTCCGGTTCAGAATCCGGATCCATAAAATTAAATACCGTTGTGAGGGAGTAATATATATTCCCGTAAGATCTTCTATACCCTTTAGGTATCGACACACTACTTTATGATGACTATCAATCAGTTTTTACACCTCTAACAGCATGTGTAAGAATTTCAATAACCTTTCTAAATCAAATATGTATGAAAAACATTTCCAGAAGAAATTTTATTAAAACAGGTGCATTCGCCGCAGCCGGTTTAACGATCGTACCGGGATCTGTCCTGGGTAAATCCTTTGGTTACACAGCACCCAGCGACAAACTGAATATTACCGGCATCGGTGTCGGTGGTATGGGTCGCCGGAATCTGGCGAATATGAAAAGTGAGAACATTGTGGCCTTATGCGATGTGGACTGGGGATATGCTGGTAAAACGTTTAAAGACTACCCGGAAGCAAAAAAATTTAAAGACTGGCGGGTTATGTTTGACGAAATGGGTTCTTCAATCGATGCGATCATGGTGGCTACTCCGGATCATACGCACGCAGGTGTAACCGCTCATGCTATTACCTTAGGCAAACATTGTTATACTCAAAAACCGCTAACTCATTCTGTTTATGAATCCCGATTACTGAGTAAGTTAGCAGCAAAATACAAAGTGGCCACTCAAATGGGGAATCAGGGAAATTCATTTGACTGGTGCAGGCAGATCACAGAATGGATCCAGTCCGGTGTAATCGGTGAAGTATATGAAGTTCACTGCTGGACAGATCGTCCAATCTGGCCACAGGGATTGCAGCAACCGAAAGAAGCACAGAAAACTCCTAAAACATTAGACTGGGACCTGTTTATCGGTCCGGCAGAAAAACGGCCGTATCATTCCGTTTACACTCCCTGGAACTGGCGTGGCTGGTGGGATTTCGGAACCGGGGCATTAGGTGATATGGCCTGTCATATTATGGATCCGCTCTACTGGGCCTTAGACCTGAAATATCCGAGCCGTGTAATAGGAAGTTCCACATTAAGCAATTTTTATTCTCCTCCTCACGCTCAGGTAGTGACTTACACTTTTCCGGCACGTCCGGCAAAAGGAAATGTAAAAATGCCGGAAGTAAAAGTACATTGGTATGACGGTGGATTGATGCCACCCCGGCCGGAAGAACTGAAAGATGGGCAAATGATGGGGGATGAGAACGGTGGAATCATCTTTATCGGATCCAAAGGGAAGATCATGACCGGCTGTTATGGTATGAATCCTACGCTTTTACCTTTTTCAGATATGGATCATTTCAACCAGCCCACTCCTGTTATTCCACGGGTAAAAGGAGGTAACGGAGATATATGGAGTACGAATGCCCATGAACAAGACTGGATCAGAGCCTGTAAAGAGTCTGCCACCAACCGCACGGAAGCCTCTTCTCATTTCGGGTTCTCAGGTCCTTTCAACGAGATGGTTGTGATGGGAGTATTGGCAGTTCGCCTGTCCGGACTGACCGGGTTACACAGGGAACTACATTGGGATGGAGAAAATATGCAGTTCACGAATATCTCTCCGAATGATAAAATAAAGATCGTTACGGTAGATGACTTTAAAGTGATTGACGGAGATCCCCGCTTTGACCGGAGATTTGCAGAGTTCTCTGCGGCTGATATGGCAAAAGAATGGATCAGACATACCTATCAGAATGGCTTCTCTCTCCCGGATATGCCGAAATAAGAAAATTAAAACATAGCAACCATGAAACATATCTGTCAATTATTTATCGTATTCCTATCTGTTATAGGTATAAATACTCCTCTGCACTCCCAAACCAAAGCGGAAAAACAGGGTTGGCGTCTGAGTATCCAGTCCTATTCTTTCCACCGTTTCAACCTTCCGGAAGCCCTGGACAAAACCCGGGAGTTAGGGATCCAATATATAGAGATCTATCCGGGACATAGATTAGGAGGCAAGTGGGGAGACCAGGTATTTGGCTATCAGATGGACGAACAAACCCGAAAAGAGATCAAAGATCTCGCAACCTCCAAAGGGATTCAAATTGTAGGAACCGGTGTATTTATGACGGACCAGCCGGAGGAATGGGAACAAATGTTCCGTTTCGCCCAATCTATGGGGATGGAATTTATCACTTGTGAACCAGCCGTGAAAGACTGGGATCTGGTGGAAAGCCTGGCGAAAACCTATCAGATAAAAGTGTCTGTTCATAACCACCCTCAACCTTCTGATTACTGGAAACCGGAGTTGCTGTTACAACAAGTCTCTAACCGAAGTCTGCTGATTGGTTCCTGTTCTGATGTCGGTCATTGGAAACGGGAAGGACTAAACCAGATCGACTGTCTAAGAAAATTAGAAGGCCGGATCATTTCTCTCCATTTCAAAGACATCGCAAAAAAGCAACCGGGAGAAGCAGAACAACACGATGTGATCTGGGGACAGGGAATCCTGAACGTAAAACAGATGTTACAGGAGCTGAAAAGACAACAATTCAAAGGGGTTTTCTCCATTGAATACGAACATAACTGGGACCATTCTGTTCCGGATATACGAAAATGTCTGGATTATTTTGAACAGGTTTGTGAGGAAATCCTCTGAAACTTGTATACGACCTTCTATCTAACCTATTTTAAACTCTGAAATCATGAAAAACATTCTGTTTAAAAAAACAATTTTAATCAGTTGCTGCATAGCTGTATGCTCCATGCAACAGTTATTAGGAACAGAGCAGATAGCAAGTGAAAATGCTATTCCATCTGTCCAGCAATCCAAACGAATTACAGGGACTGTCACTGACCAGAAAGGGGAACCACTGATCGGTGTAAATGTCACTATCAAAGGGGGAAATACCGGTACGATCACTGACATTGACGGGAATTATCAACTGGAGAATGTTCCGGAAAATGCCACCTTAACTTTCTCTTATATCGGTTACCTGACTCAGGAAGTGAATGTTTCCAACCAGACAACTATCCGTATCACTTTACTGGAGGATACACAAACTCTGGAGGAAGTAGTGGTGGTCGGATATGGCTCTTTCAAAAAACGGGATCTGACCGGCGCCATATCCCAGGTCAAAGGGGAAGACATTGCCAATCTGCCTCTCCGCAGTGCGGCCGACGCTCTTCAGGGAAAAGCAGCAGGTGTAACAATCATCTCCTCCTCCGGTAGTCCAGGTTCGATGGGAACCGTACGTATACGTGGAGTCGGAACCCTCAATAGTAATGCTCCGCTTTACGTAGTGGATGGACTTCCCCAGGAAGATATCGGGTGGTTGAATGCAAGGGATATTGAAAGTATCGAAGTACTGAAAGATGCCTCTGCACAAGCGATCTATGGTGCCCGTGCTGCCAATGGGGTGATCCTTGTTTCGACCAAACGGGGAGCCAGTGGGGAGACCTACAGCACAATGATTGAATTTGATATGAGCATCGGTTTCCAGAATATTCCCAAACGGTATGATATGTTGGATGCGGAAGGTTTTATGGAATATCGTAACCGTGCCTATGCAGCTGCAAACAAAGAGCTGATGGACGACTTCGCAACTGCGGAAAAACGGGAACAGATCCTTACTTTCCTCGAAAGAAACGGAGGAAGAGCCGGGACAGACTGGTGGAAAGAAACCACCCGTCGTACGCTGGATGCTCCAATACAGAACTATGACCTCGCCCTGTCCGGTGGTATGGAGAAACTGAGATACCGTGCCAGTTTTGGCTATATGAAACAGGAAGGTATCCTGAGAGGATCTGATTATGATCGACTGAACGGACGGCTGAACTTAGATTCCGAAGTGAAAAAGTGGCTGAACCTTTCCGCAAATATCAATGTGATCTATGAGACCAGACGGAATATTACGGAAAATGACTCCTACACGGCGACTGTTTTCAGTACGGTTACAGCAGATCCTATCACTCCAGTTTACCGGGATAACTTAGTGGGTATCCCTGATTTCTTAGAGGCAAGGATCATGGATCGTTACGAACCAACGAACCCCTGGTCGAGATACACAGGTGTTATCTATTCTAACAAACCAAATACGGTAGCCCAGGTAGATCGTATGGCAGAAAGCCAGTGGTCAGGTATACAAACAAAAACGAACCTGAGTGGAGAGATCAAACTCCTTCCTTTTCTCAAATTCAAATCGAGTATAGCCCTCGATCTGATCCGTGACCTAAGTAGTGGATTCAATCCCAGTTACTATCTGGATGGTGACGAATACAATACATACACAACTGTAAGTAGGATTGTCTATAATACAGACTATTGGGTATTTGATAATTACCTGACCTACGAGCAGAAATTCAACCGGCATAATATAAACGTTATGGTCGGTACGGCTGCCGAAAAGAAAAGATATGAACAGATCGGTGCCTCCAAACAAGGCATGGTGAACAATGACAAAAGCCAGCAGATACTGGATGCGGGAACGATGAATGCCGGTGCCAGTGGTTATATCAATACGCATGCCTTAAATTCTTATTTCGGGCGTGTATTCTACTCCTACAATGACCGGTACATGGTAACCGGAAATATTCGTTACGATGGTTCCTCCGCTTTTGCCAAAGGGAATAAATGGGGGGGGTATTCCCTTCTATTTCCGCCGGATGGAACTTTTCAGAAGAAACATTTTTTGAGCATCTGGACTGGTTCTCCCAGGGGAAACTGCGTGTAGGCTGGGGAGAAATAGGTAATCAAAACTGAAATATACCTCCGG
>JAJQEE010000195.1:25704-62338 GCA_021201865.1 Tannerellaceae bacterium
AAACTGCGTGTAGGCTGGGGAGAAATAGGTAATCAAAACTGAAATATACCTCCGGTGCCTATCTGAATACGTATAGTAACGGCGGCTATTACCTGTTTGGTCAAAACTACGACACGGCCCTTTCCGGTGGAAGAAATCAGGTAGGAAATCCCGATCTGAAATGGGAAACGACCCGTCAATGGGATTTAGGGTTAGATCTTGCGTTTTTCGATGGTTCTTTGAAGCTTAATCTGGACTACTTTGACCGCCAGACATCCGACATGTTAGTGCAGGTTCCTCTGCCCGGTTCATTAGGTTTACCAAACAATCCGTGGATGAATGCGGGAAGTGTTAGTAACCGGGGGGTTGAAATTACTGTTGGTTATGATGGAAAAGTAGGTAAAGATTTTATTTATAATATTGATGCCAACCTCTCTACCTACCGGAATAAAGTGAAAGATTTAGGTAGCGGAGCCAATATTCCGGGGAAAGGGGTGCATTTGGGATATTACACTTACACCATGGCAGAACCAGGAATGCCGATCGGCTATTTCTATGGTTTTAAAACAGACGGTGTTTTCCAGACACAGGCGGAAATTGACAATTATATTAATAACGGACAGCAGGTGATGCCGGGAGCTAAACCGGGTGACCTAAAATTTGTGGACGTGAACGGAGACGGTAAATTAGATGACGAAGATCGTGTGATGACAGGTAACCCACATCCGGACTTCACATTTGGCCTGACCTTATCCGGAGAATATAAAGGTTTTGACCTTTCCCTATTCTTCCAGGGATCAGTAGGGAATGATATTCTGAATGTTCTTAAATATGATATCTATTCAGGAACCGGCTGGTATAATGCCCCGAAAGATATTCTTATCACCTATTGGTCCGGACCAGGTAGCACAAATAAGAATTTTGCCATTGACGCAGATAGCCGTATGAATCTTGAGATGTCAGACTGGTTCGTGGAAAACGGCTCCTATGTCAGACTGAAAAATATCCAGTTAGGTTATACCCTTCCGGATCACATCACTAAAAAACTGACACTCGGTTCCCTGCGGGTATACGTAGCAGCCCAGAATCTTTTCACCATCACTGGATATTCCGGTTTAGATCCCGAGATCGGAGAGTTTGACAACAATCCATTATATACAGGTATTGATATGGGATTCTACCCACAGGCAAGGACCTATATGTTTGGTGTTAACTTAAAGTTCTAATTTCAAAATACAAATACAAGATGAAAACAATATATCAAATAGCCACCTATTTCTGGCTTACAGTTTTAGCCGGTTGTATATTCCTCAGTTGTACGGCTGATTTTCTCGACAGGCCACCTTTAGGTTCCCTGGATGAAGATACCTATCTGAGTACGGAAGACGCCGGCTTCAAATTATTAGTGAACTGCTATACCCCTATTCTTGACCAATGGAACTATCAAACCATGAAATTTGATTTAGGAGACCAGTTGACCGATGATTTCTCCAAAGGAGGATCTGATGCGGGAGATCGCTCCACAATCACAGAACTAACCCGCGGCAACCCGCAGGCCAGTAACACCCTGATCACTGACCTCTGGTTTCATAGATACCGAACGGCTATCGCTAATTGCAATGTGCTGCTAAACCTTGTTACTCCGGAAACACAGTTGATAGAAACCGGCGGAGCATTAGTTCCGGAAGCAAAAAAACGACGCTGGATCGCAGAAGGACATTTCCTGAGAGCTTTTTATTATTATGACCTGGCCACTATTTTTGGGAACATACCGATCATAGAAGAACTGTTAAATGCTATAGACAAGGATGAGATCGTAAAATCAGACAGAGAAACAGTAAAAGCATTTATCCTTTCGGACCTGGGAAAAGCGATCAATGAATCCAACCTGCCCAGTGTAACCGAACTTTCTTCTTCTGAATTAGGCAGGGTCACTAAAGAAGCGGCCCGGGCATTCCGTGCCCGAGTATACATGTTCTTCGGAGATTATGAATCTGCCCGGGCAGACCTACAGGCGGTGATCAATACCGGATATTATGATCTTGTAGATGATTATGAGGACCTCTTCAATAGCACAGAGAAAGGATACAAATCCAAAGAAGCGGTATTCATTACCCTCCGTTCGTATATCCCCACCTACACAAGCGGTAGTGTCTGTCCACAGATGAATGTCGGTCGTGGAGCTGCCGGAGGTTGGGGCGGAGAATGTCCGACTAATGATCTGGTCAGTGAATATGAGGTTGGTGATCCGCGTCTGGTCCACACTGTCATGTCCACGGGGGATATTTTTACCAAACCGGACGGTACAGATGAACTTCACGACTATTCCGGGTATGATAATTTTCCCCAGCAACACAGCCGGAAGCAATATCTGGACTGGGACCGCCGCCCAACCGGAAGTCTGATCGATACTGACTGGACTTTCTACCACATCCGTTATGCAGATGTATTACTAATGTATGCTGAATGTCTGCTGGAAACCGGAGGAGACAAGCAGGAAGTAGTGAATATCCTCAACCGGATCCGTTACCGGGCTTTTGTAACGACTTCTCCGGTAGATACCTATGCTAAACACAGGAAATTCAACGTTCCGGAATCAGAACGGGTCACAGAAGCCATCTTCAACGAAAAATACAAAGTCAAACTCACGGATGACCTGAGAGCTGCCCTGCGACATGAACGCCGGGTGGAACTGGCCGGAGAGGGATTGCGTCTGTATGACCTGCTGCGGTGGGGTACTTTCACCAGCACCATGCAGGCTTTCGGCAAAACAGCCGAAGGGATATATTCTGGTGCCGGAACAATGGTATCTGATAAAACCTGGCCCTACCCGATCCCCCAAACCGAGATCGACTATGTAGGTGGAGCATTGACACAGAATGATAACTATTAATCTCTGAGTATTAACAAAATCAGGTACGGAGTATCTATAGAATTTTAATTTCTACAGAATCCGTACCTGATACCTCTGAACAACATGTTTAGTCTAAAAAAGAGAGAATTATTAATCAGAGATCTATTTGAGTGGTTAACCGGATATCGTCCGAGGAAGTCCCGATCATAAAAGTATATATTCCTTTGGGAATTATAAATTTCTTCGCCTGGCTATCCCATACACGTAAATCATTTTTGTTTACCGTCATTTCTATCCGGCTGTTTTCTCCTTTATCCAGCATCACCCTTTTAAATCCTTTTAGCTGTTTAACAGGCATAGGAATATCCGAATCCGGAAGTTTCACATAGAGTTGTGCCACCTCTTCTCCTTTTCTTTTTCCTGTGTTTTTTTAACTGGAAAGAAATATGCAGGCTATCCCCTTCTACAGCCGGTTTTACCTGCAGATCCTGATAAAGGAAAGTGGTGTAACTTAATCCATATCCAAAAGGGTATAACGGTTTTCCGGTAAAATACTGGTAAGTTCTTCCTTTTGTGATATCATAGTCATCAAAAGCAGGTAGTTCATCGAGGTTGTTGTAGTAAGTCAGCGGCAATCTTCCGGCCGGATTATAATCCCCGAACAGCACTTCCGCAACGGCTGTCCCTCCCTGTTCACCCGGATACCAGGCATTCAATATCGCCGGAATATGGTCGTTTACCCAGTTAATCGCCAGTGAACTGCCTGCAACTAATACGACTACCGTATTTGGATTGGCCTGATAGATTTCCCGGATAAACTCTTCCTGATCCTTCGGTAAAGTAATGTCGTACCGGTCCTGTCCTTCCCGCTCAATACTCTTATTAATCCCTAAAACAGCCACTACCAAATCACTTTTCCGTACAATCTGGCCAGCTTCACCAAAAAGGGATAAGCGATCTTTCGTTCCGATATCCGGCGTTTTCCAGTACAATTTAGCAACCGCATCTCCCCCATTATCAAAGTACTCGGCCTTTATTTCGTACTCTTTCCCGGCAACCAGCTCCACCGTGGCATAATTCGTCGTCACCCCCTGTGTTTTCCACTCATTAATCATCCTCTCACCATCTATATATAACCGGCAACCATCATCCGTTTGAAAACCAAACGTATAGACACCCGACACTGACGGTTTCAGCTTACCGGTCCACCGAACAGACAGAGGAGAAGCCGGAAGAAACGGGTCCGGTGCCTGATTGACCGGCTCAAAATTAATCCAGTCATCCACCCGAACCTTAGGAGATCCCTGTAGTTCCCTGTTCGTAAAATATTCCGCCTGTAACCCTTCCGGAAAATAAGAGGCAGAAATAAGTTCATATCCATCGACGGAAGAGATCCAGGGTGCATACAACACGCTCACCTGATTCCCCACCCGGTTCCGGATTCCCTGCAGGACAGAAACAGCCTCTCCAACAGGTGTCCCACTATAATCTCCAAACTCACAATTTCCGGCATTGATCCCCACAACTGCGATTGATTTTATTTTTTCAGGACGGATCGGAAGCATATTCTTGTCATTCTTTAAAAGAACCATACTCTGCCGGGCAGCCTCCAGTGCTAACGCTTTATGTTCTGGAGACCCGACAATGGACGGGGATAAATAATTATAGGGATTATGCCGGGGATTATCAAACAGGCCTAACTTCATACGCGCCCGTAAGATACGATAAGCCGCCGAATCAATATCCGCATCCGTTACCATCCCCAACTCCCACGCTTTCAGTAAAGGCTCTATGTAGACATCATCTCCACACTCCAGATCCAGTCCGGCCTTGATGGACAAAGTGGCAGCCGCTTCTTTGGTCTTTACATACTGATGTCCGGTCAGGAGCAGCGAAGGACCTCCGCAATCAGATACCACATATCCGTTAAATCCCCATTCCTCCCGCAACACCTTTTGGATCAGCCAACTATTCAACGTACAGGGAATATCATTGATTGCATTATAGGCGGTCATAATAGAGGCGGCTCCCCCTTTGATGATACAATCTTCAAACGCCGGAAAATAATATTCACGCAATTGACGCTCTGTGATTTGAGGATTACACTCAAACCTGTTATGTTCCTCATTATTAGCCGCAAAATGTTTAGGAGTAGCTACCACTTTCAGGTAACGATCATCCGTCCCCTGCAATCCTTTCACAAAAGCAGTCCCTAAAACACCGGAAAGATACGGATCTTCTCCATACGTTTCGGGCGTCCTTCCCCATCGGGGATCCCGTGCCATATTCACCGTAGGAGACCAGAAAGTCAACAGGTCACTGAACTGTCCTACCTGTTTTTTCCCCTGTTCCAGTTCATTCCAACGGGCTCGCGCTTCATCCGAGATCACAGAAGCAATCCGATAGTGCAGTTCCGGATTCCACATAGCAGCTAACCCGATAGCCTGTGGGAAAACCGTAAAGGGTCCCGGACGTACAACTCCGTGGAGGGCTTCATTTCCATGATAGTATTTTTCAATATCCAACCGGGGTATACCCGGTGAGGTAGCCCGTAACAAACTGATCTTTTCCTCTACGGATAGCACAGATAAAAGATCCATGATACGCTCATGGGCAGGCATATTCTCATTTTTGAAAACAGGATTTGACTGGCCTTGCAACAGCCAGGGAAGACAACAAAAGATAAAAAAGAAACTATATTTTTTCATTTGAATCAGTAATTAGTAGACATATAAATGGCTGGCATACATATAATATATATCGCCAACAGATAAAAAGAAAAGACAGAGAGCTACCTGATAGCTCCCTGTCCCATGCTTCAGGGAATAGTGACAGCAGTTACCGGCGTGAAGTTATACCGCTTATTCGGGTTATCTGTTCTTGCTCCTACTCGTACATAATAAGTCTGGCCTTTTTCCAGTCCGGTGATCGCTTCCGTATACGTAGTCTCCAGGACCACCTCATCCGGAGTTTCACTCAGGTTATTCAACGGGCTCAGATCCGTAATCAGGATATTCGTGCCCACATTGGGATTGGTAGAAACAAACACCCTCGAATCCAAAATTTTATCCCCGGTCTGGCTCCTGGAAATGGTGTAGATCACTTCCAGCGTATTTCCCCCTTTAAGCTCCACTCCGGAAGTAGCAACCGACAGGTAAGGGATCACTTTGAATTCCAGTTCCACGCGGCCTTTGATCTCAACGGTTTGTGGGGATACATCAAAGAAAGCTCCCTCTACCGGTGAGACCTCATACGTGCCGGCAAATAGCTTAGTATTATTAAATGTCCCATCTGCTTTTCCCCAGAAGTATTCCGGCTCCGGATTCTCACTCCAGCTTATCTCTGACAATTTAATCCGGTAGCCATTAGGTTGTTCCGTGATCAATGGTTCACCTGTCACCTGGTCAATCACTTTGCCGGTCAGTGTTTCTGCCGGTTCATCATAATTATCCAGCTTTTCACATGCCACGATGCAAACAAGCAGGCTTACACAGAAAAAGAATTGAATGTATTTCATTTTATATCGAATTTAGTTATTAATACCCAGGATTCTGTTCCAGTTTATCGTTCTTTGAGATCTCACCGGACGGGATCTTTGCATAGTTCAGCTTTACGTCAAACGTATATTGGGGTCCAACATATTCCCGTTTGAAAATATATTTATCTTCATCATAAATATAGTAGGGACACAAAGCCGTAAACTGACGGTTATTAATCTCCATATCCGCTACTCGCCAACGCCTCAGATCCCAGAAGGTTTGATTTTCAAAAGCCAGTTCCATCCGTCTTTCTTTCTGAATTACTTTTGCCGTTAACTGGTCAGCGGTATACAACTTCGCTCCGGCACGTTCACGCACCTGATTAATTGCCTGCAACGCATCTTTAACCTCTCCCAGTTCAAAAGCAGCTTCTGCCCTGTTCAGTAAAATCTCTGCATACCGAATATCAATCCAACTCTGTTCCGAACGATTTTCCAGCACCAGGGATTTATCCGCATCCGGATTCTGGTATTTACGGGTATGAAAACCGGTGACGGTCGTTTCATTATTCCCCATTCCGCTTTTACCAATAATACTTTTACCTTCATACAAAGCATTAAAGTCAGCAGAGGTCAACAATTCGCCGGAAGGATAAGAGACATATACCCCCTTTTGTACATCAATCTCCTCTCCCTTAAATTCATCACCCGGTAGGATCACAGAAGCCCGTAAACGAGGTTCCACCTTCATAAACAGATCCATCCGGTTTTGGTAACGCACTGGATTCTGATCCGTACCGATTTCCAGAGTCAACGGATTACCGTCTATATCATCAAACATTTCAACTAGATCTAATGTCGGATTAAACCGGCTGGAATAGCCCTGTGAACCACGCATTTGGTAAGGAATATGTAAACAGTCAAACGTATGTGTCTTTTCCGGATACTTATAGTACTTCACAAAAATATTTTCCGGGCTGTCCCCATCCAGAAATAGTCGCCAGTAATTCTCAAACTTGTCAGCATATTTTGAATAAAGTGAATATGTACCTTCCAGCATTTTAGAGGCTTCATAACTGAGTTTATAATAATAGGAAGCGTCAGCAGCAGGAATACCTAATATATTATTCAACTGCATTTTTCCATACTGTGCGATGGATCCGGCATACAACATAGCCCGGGATTTCAACGCATAAGCCACATATTTATTCACCCTTCCGGAGGCCAGACTGTGTTCTGGAAGTAACCGGATGGCTTCATCCAGATCTTCCGCAATAAAATCATACACTTCTTTTTCCGTATTCCGGGGAACTTTCAACTCCTCAATTCCCTGTTCCGGATAGTTCTGAACCGTCCGGATAATCGGTACACCGCCATACCGTTTTACCATCGCAAAATAATAATATGCCCGGATGAAATAAGCTTCCCCTAACCAGGTATCCGAAAGATCCTGTGAAAAATGATCCGTGTATTCAGGAAAATTCCCGATGAAATAGTTCACATTCCGGACAGAATTATACCTCCAGTCCTGAAATTTATCTCCATCCAGATTATTCCAGATCATATCTGCCATACATAATAGTGTTTCCCCTGTATAATTACCCGGAGAAAGGGAATTCAACGGTTTATTAAAACCTTCTTCATTGAAATTAAAATCTTCCACAGGCAGGTCTTCATATAAACGGACCATATAAGAAGTCACACCCGACTCCGATCTGAAAACATCCTGATCCTGAATAATATTGATCGAAGGAACATCCAGGTCATTACAAGCCCATAAGCCTGTAAGCAAGAAACTGAGGATGGTTATCTTTTTTAAATTCATAAGGCAACTTTATTTAAAATGAAACATTTACACCAATATTGTACGATTTCGTCAACGGATATAAATAACCATAGGTATCATCCGTATGCTCCGGATCCAGGTATTTTACCCCGGTGATCGTAAATAAATTATAGGTATTGAAAAAGAATCTGACCCGTTGTACCCCCGTATGTTTTAAGACAGAGAGCGGAAGTGTATAACCTGCTTCCAGACTTTTCAGGCGCAGGTAGGAAGCATTCTGTACGGAACGTTCGGAATCTTCATAGTTGGTGGTTTCTCCCCGGTTGGTGGAAGGATAATAACCTGGTATCCATTCACTGTTCGGGTCTGTCGGATCGAAAAGATGCCAGCGGTCCAAAAACATCGTCAGCCCATTCCGGTCCCACATCAAAGGCCCTTCCAACTGCTCCGGATATTTCACATTGCTTTTAGCTGCCCCCTGAAACAATAGGTTCAGGTCAAAACCTTTGTATTCCACACCAATACTCAACCCAAAGTTTATATTCGGCAGATTCTTAGTTGCAATGGGCCGTTTGTCGTACTCATCAATCACGCCGTCTCCGTTCCAGTCAATATACTGATAGTCCCCCGGACGAAGGATAGAATTTCCTTTGGAATCCTGGATAGCAGCATTGTAGAGCTGGTCATAGGTCAGGAATTGTCCTGCATACCCATATCCCCACCACAGGTCATTATACCGGTTCGTTTCATTATCCCGCCAGTTCCGGTAAGAGTTTCCTTTTTGTGAAGTCTCTTTATATTTCCACCGGGTACGGGTATAGGAGATATTTCCCGAAACAAAATAGGTAAGATCTTTGATCCTGTTCCGGTGTGTCACGACCAGTTCATATCCCCTGGTCCTATCTCCCTCCAGGTTTTCCTGGGGTAGTTCTGACCCAACCGTACCCGGGAGGCTCAGGTTCCGGGTAGCCAGCAAGCCATCCCGGTTCCGGGTAAAATAATCCACCTGAAAACCCAGTAGGCCATGCCACAAATCCGCATCCAGACCGATATTAAACATTTTGGAAGTAAACCAGGTAATATAAGGATTAGCCATACCCCGCATCCCCAGGCCGTTCAGGTAGCTATCCCCTATCACGTAGCCACCATTGGGATAATTATAACCGGACAAAAACTGGTAAGTAGAAGAATTATCATCCCCCATCTTTCCATACGACGCCCGCACTTTCAGATTATTAATAAAAGAAATAGCCTGCATATTTTTCATAAAAGACTCTTCCGATATCCGCCAGCCAATCGAACCCGCCGGGAAAAAGCCCCACTGGTTGCCTTTGGCAAACTTGGAAGAACCATCATAACGGAAGCTGAACTCTGCGATATATTTAGAAGAATAATCATAATTGACCCTACCGACCAACCCCTTATTCGCAATTTTCCAGACTCCATTCTGTTCATGTAACTTTCTACCAGGCTGGTATCCATCCCCGTTCATAGAACCTTCCTGATTCGTGGAATTCCCGGCAAACAACTGGTCTACGGCATCCATACTCAACTGCCGGTAGGCATAAAAATTATCCATTCCGGAAGTACTTTCCTCATACAGCGCCAAAACATTCAGATTATGTTTTTCATTGAAAGTGCGGACATAATTCAGTTGCAACTGCAAAAGGGTCGCTTCATTATCTTTAAAATTCCGTCTGACCGAAGAAGGGGATTGTGCTTTACTGCCGCTATACACACCTGTTTCTGCGTTATATGTATACAAAGTATATTCTTTCTCAAACTCTTTGGATTCCCATAGGTTATAATCATAACTATACATCGCACGGGCCTTTAGCCCATCCACATAAGGAACATCATATTCCAGATTGAAAGTACCCTGAAACGATTTACTGTTATTCTTTTTATAGCCACTCAGTTCTGAATCCGTAATTACCATCGGATGGTCCGCATCCGCCGCATTATAAAAATATTCCGGGTCATCATTCGCATATAAAGGCCAGGTAGGAACCTGTGTCCAGATAGATTTATAGACATACCAGGCATCATGATAAGGAGAGTTTTTAGTATCTTTCATAGCACCGATCAACATTTCCACCTTTAGCCGTTTCGTGAGCTGTGCACTGACATTGGACCGAATATTAAACCGTTCATAATTCAGGTCACCACTTTTCCAGAATCCCTGCTGGTTGAGATAACCAAAATTGATAAAATAGTCCACCTTGTCCGTATTTCCCGTGGCACTGAAACTATGCTGAGTGATAGGAGCAAACTCTTTAATCGCAGAAGAAGCCCAGTCCGTACTCTGCTTTGAACCATTTTTATAGGCATTGATCTCATCCTGGCTATACATAGGAGCATCTCCCCTGTTCATCGCATTCTCATTCATCAGGGTCATATACTCCCAGGCATTGGCAGTCTCCGGAAGCCCGGAAGCCTGTTGCCATCCGACGGACCCATTATAATCTAATTGCAGTTTACCTCCTTTCCCGCGTTTGGTCGTGATCAGCACCACTCCGTTCGCTGCCCGTACACCATAAATAGCGGCGGAAGCATCTTTCAGGATAGAGATATTATCGATTTCATTCGGATCCAGGCGGTTCATATTTTCGCGGGGAACACCATCCACAATGATCAACGGATTTCCCATCCCCCGGATCTCAAACGTACTATTATAAGAGCCCGGTTCTCCCGACTTCTGGGCCACCCGTACACCCGGCACTTTCCCGGTAAGCATATTCTCCACATTCTCATTTTTTGTGGTAACAATATCTTCTCCTCCGATAGCTGCAACGGCTCCGGTGAGCGTTACCTTTTTCTGGGTTCCATATCCTACAACAACAACCTCCTGCAGGTTACGGGTATCTTCCTGTAAAGAGACCACAAGATTCGTACGGCTGGCTGTAACTTCCTGCATCAGGTAACCAATATAAGAGATTTGCAGAACATCCCTTTCGGATGCTTCAATACTGAACGCTCCATCCATATTGGTGATGGTTCCGGTAGTGGTACCCTTTAAGACAACATTTGCTCCGATAATGGGCTCTCCTCCTGCATCCAGAACCGTTCCGCTGACCTTCCTTTCCTGCTGGACAACGGCTGATTCGTTTCTATCCGGTTTTTTAATAAGCACTTGCCGGTCAATGATCTGAAATACATATCCGGATTCCGGGAACATTCGCTTTAATACCTCTTCTATAGAAGCATTTTTCACATTCAGGTGAATGTTCTGATTCACATCCACCTGATTATCATTAAAGAAAAAGGTAAACTCACTGTTTTCCTCGATCTCTTTTAGCACTTCCAGAATGGTGACATTCTGTTTTTTCATGGAAAGCGTAAAATTCTGCGCGTAGGTCTCAGCCGAGACACTGCAGACGACTGTTAAGAGCAACAAAAGGGTAATCTTCATCATACGTCTGGTTTTTTCCTAACGGGGGGATACAATAATCCCATGGTTTAATTTTTTTCATAACTTTGTATTGTTTTTGATGTAACATATGCAGGTAAATGGCTGCAATCATCTTTCCTGCATGTCAGAAATTCCCGGTTGGAAGGTACCTTTGGTATCTTCCAGCTTTTTTAAGGTTAATCGTCGCGGTAGTACATATCAGATTAAATTTAAGGTAAATGAATTGGGATTATTTTTTCAAATCAAGACGGTAATCACCCGTATCTATCCGGGTATAAATAAGAGGAGAAGATTCGCTGATCATAAATAAAATCTGTTCCAGGGGTTCCCCCCTCACTTTAAAAGTAAAGCGGTATTTCTCTGCCAGATCCTTCTGGCAAATTATGTTCCTGCCATACCAGTTTTCCAGGCGCGGGATAATCATCGAAAGGGGTTCATTCTCAAATCCCAGGATGCGTTGTTTTCTCCACAAAGTGTATGTATCCGCATTGACTTTTTCTGTGGAGAAGGTATTCGATTGATGGTTAAAAACAAATTTCTCATCTGGTGTGAGCAAAGTGGAAACGATGTCTCCCGATTCCTTACCCGGTGTATCCACCTGTACACTACCCTGTAACAGGATGACCTCCGACCGGCTGTCCGAATCATAACTGAACACCTCAAAAGCAGTCCCCAGCACCCGAATGTGCATCTTTTTGGAAACAACAATAAACGGTTTCTGTGGATTTTCAGTGACATTAAAAAAAGCCTGTCCTTCCAGGGTTACCATCCGCTCCGCTCCCCGGAACTCCTGTGGATACGTTATTCGGGAATTCGGCCCCAACTGGATATCCGTTCCATCCGGCAAACGAACAAACTCTATATTCTGAATACCGGAACTGACCACATACAGATTTTCTTTCTCCTGCGTCGTCACAGAGAGATAAAAAGCGGCTGAGATAGCTAACAGAAGGAGAACCGTCGCTGCTACACTATATACTTTATAAAACGTAAGGAAGGGGATCGGTTCCGGGTACCACAAATATTCTTCAATCCGTCCCAGCATGCGGGCTTTAGTAGTAGCAGAAAGTTTCTTTTCCTGTGAGACTTCTTCCCACTGTGCCCTCATTTTCTTTATGACCCGGGCATGCTCAAATATTTTCCTTTGAATATCAGACATCGTATTTTTTTCGCTCAAAGGTGGATGTATGTTTCCCATCTTTTATAGGTGCTTTCCTATAAATACACATCCGGAAACAGGAGACCCCTATTCCAATAAAAAATAAATAGCATCAGGAAAGGAACAACAAAAGCAGAACAATGTTTTTCCTCAGGTATTTCAGCGCCTCACTCATTTGATTTTCAACGGTTTTCTCAGATATATCCAGTAAAACGGCTATTTCTTTATAGGTTTTATGTTCCCTGCGGCTTAATTGAAAAATTTCTCTTCTGCGGGGAGGAAGTTCCAGAATCAGCTGATCAATATATTCCTCCAAATTCCGGGCTTCAATTTCCTCTTCCACATTATACTCATCTTCCAACGCACTGAGGACAGTAGCATAATAAAATTCCTGATTGATACTTTTCCGGGAATGGTTAAAAATGAGGTTCCGTGTCACAATAAAAAGAAATCCTTTCAGATTTTCGTCTTCATTGATCCGGTCCCGGGCTTCCCATAGTTTGATAAAAACTTCCTGAACCACCTCTTCCACATCCTGTTGGGCAGTCAGGTATAATTCAGAAAAATGATATACCTGATCACAATACTTATTATATAAATAAGTAAATGAATCCCTGTTTCCGGATTTCAATCCCCGGACATGTTGTTTTTCTTCGTTCACAGAAGGGTTATTTAAATCTCACATGTTTTTTTCATTGATGGATCAAATGTACATTTTTCTTTTCCAAAACAAAATAACAGCCCACAAAATTAACTTACCGGATATAAGATATTCATCCAACGTCCATCTCTTCCTAATCCGGACGAATGCATATCTTTTTCCCAATCCCTTCGCTTGTATCCGAAAGTTTGCTAACTTTGGGCGTGAAACAATAAATAACTCTGGGCTGAGTTATATGTTAAAACAGATTTGATATGGCGAAAATAAAAGGGACCGTGGTGGTGAACACGGAACGATGCAAAGGGTGTAACCTGTGCGTTGTGGCTTGTCCATCCGATGTTCTGGAACTACATCCACGGGAAGTAAATAATAAAGGCTATCACTATGTCTATATGAAAGATCCGGATTGTTGTATCGGATGCGCCAACTGCGGACTGGTTTGTCCGGATGGCTGCCTGACCATCTATAAAGTAAAACTCTAAAACGATCAATCAAGATATGGCAGAAGAGATAAGACTGATGAAGGGGAACGAAGCAGTTGCCCACGCTGCTATCCGCTATGGTGCGGATGGATACTTTGGCTATCCGATCACTCCCCAGTCCGAGATATTAGAAACACTGATGGCTGAAATGCCCTGGGAAACCACTGGTATGGTAGTTTTACAGGCTGAAAGTGAAGTCGCTGCTATCAACATGGTATATGGAGGCGCCGGTTCCGGAAAACGGATCATGACCTCCTCTTCCAGTCCGGGCATCAGCCTGAAACAGGAAGGCATTTCCTACATTGCAGGAGCAGAACTTCCTTGTCTGATTGTTAATATCATGCGTGGCGGACCCGGATTGGGAACCATTCAGCCCAGCCAGGCAGACTATTTCCAGACCGTGAAAGGGGGTGGACACGGAGACTACCGCCTGATCACACTGGCTCCCTCTTCCGTGCAGGAAATGGCAGACTTTGTAGGGCTGGGATTTGACATGGCATTCCAGTACTCCAATCCGGTCATGATCCTGGCAGACGGGATCATCGGACAGATGATGGAGAAATTGATTCTGCCGGATTACCGCCCCCGGAGAACCGAGGAAGAGATCCGCGCTGAATCTCCCTGGGCTGTGCAGGGAAGAGTTCCCGGCAGAAAACCCAACGTCATTACCTCCCTGGAACTGGATCCTGCCAAAATGGAGGAGAACAACATCCGTTTCCAAGCGAAATACAAACAGATCGAAGAAAAAGAGGTACGCTACGAAGAGTTCCACTGTGCAGATGCAGACTATCTGCTGATCGCTTTTGGCTCCTCTGCACGTATCTGCCAGAAGGTCGTAGAGATTGCCCGTGCAGAAGGGATTAAGTTAGGGCTCCTGCGTCCCATCACCCTCTGGCCGTTCCCTACGAAAGCGATTTCAGACTACGCCTGTCAGGTGAAAGGGATGTTATCTGTGGAACTGAACGCAGGACAGATGGTGGAAGATGTCCGTCTGGCTGTGAATGGAAAAGTAAAGGTAGAACATTTTGGCCGTCTGGGCGGCATTGTATTCACGCCGGATGAAGTATTAAACGCGTTAAAAGAAAAATTGTGTTAAGCCTATGATGCGGGGAAGTAAATTAGACGAAATCCTCACACTACTGTTCATGATCCTGGCAGTAGGCGCGGTTGTCAGCTTTTTTGCACTGAACAGCCGGGTAGTCTTCATGTATTTCGGCGGAGCAGCCGTAATCCTAAGAATAGTCCAGTATGCCCTAAGGTTTTTCAAATAAAATGACAAGTAAATAATATTCGATTATCTTTTGTTCATTTTCAATTCAAAAAGTATGGAAGTTAATGATATAATAAAACCGGAAAATCTGGTATACGATAAACCCCTCCTGATGAACGACGCTCCCATGCACTATTGCCCGGGATGTAGTCATGGAGTGATCCATAAACTGATCGCTGAGGTGATCACAGAGATGGGGATGGAAGATAAAACCATCGGTGTTTCCCCGGTAGGTTGTGCCGTGTTTGCTTACAATTATCTGGATATAGACTGGGTAGAGGCGGCCCATGGACGTGCTCCGGCTGTTGCCACTGCCCTGAAACGGCTGAATAATAATAAAATGATCTTCACCTATCAGGGGGACGGAGACCTGGCAGCCATCGGTACGGCAGAAACCATCCATGCTGCCAACCGTGGAGAGAACATCGTGATCGTATTTGTAAACAACGCGATCTATGGAATGACAGGCGGCCAGATGGCTCCGACCACGTTAGAAGGTATGCCCACCTCCACCTGTCCTTACGGAAGAAATACTGCACTGAACGGATATCCGTTGAAAATCGCAGACCTACTGGCACAACTGGAAGGAACCTGCTTAGTGACCCGTCAGAGTGTCCATACGGCCGGAGCGGTCCGGAAAGCCAAAAGGATGCTTCGCAAAGCATTTGAAAACTCCATGGCAGGAAAAGGAACCTCTGTGGTTGAAATCGTTTCCACCTGCTCTTCCGGCTGGAAAATGACCCCGGCAGAATCAAACGACTGGATGGTAGAAAACATGTTCCCTTTCTATCCGTTAGGGGATCTGAAGAATGTGGAATAAAAACCGAACAAGATGAAACAGGAAATTATTATAGCCGGATTTGGCGGACAAGGCGTGTTATCCATGGGAAAGATCCTAGCCTATTCAGGACTAATGGAAGGTAAAGAAGTAAGCTGGATGCCTTCCTATGGTCCAGAGCAACGGGGAGGAACAGCCAACGTAACGGTGATCCTGAGCGATGACCCGATCATCTCTCCGATTCTTAATGAGTTTGATATTGCCATTATCCTGAACCAGCCCTCCCTGGATAAGTTTGAAAGTAAGGTCAAACCGGGCGGTATCCTGATCTATGACGGATATGGTATCCACAGTGAAATCTGCCGGACGGACATAACGGTTTACCGGATTGATGCGATGGATACGGCTACAGAGATGAAAAACGAACGGGCCTTCAATATGCTGATTTTAGGCGGACTTCTTAAAATTGTGCCCATGGTGCAGTTAGAGAATGTGCTACTGGGCCTGAAGAAATCCCTTCCGGAAAGGCATCATAAATTAATCCCTATGAATGAAGCCGCTATTAAAAAAGGAATGGAGATCATTCAACCGGTATAAACATGTAAAAAGAATATAAAGTAAAGGGCATTTTTTTCGTAAGAATGTCCTTTTGTTATATATTTGCAGTCCATGAAGCGTAGCTTACTCATATTATCTTTCCTGTTTATAGCCGTTCTAACAATACATGCCCAACGTGCAGGGGGTGGTAGGGATCGCGGGGGATTTTCTTTGTCGAACCTTTCAGGCGCTTCATCAGAGATTCCCGACAGCCTTTTAATTCCGGACAGCGTCGAAAACAGACGGATCAGTGCCTATCGCCTGACTCCGGATATCGGCACACCTTATCTGGCTCCGATGGATACTTCCCGGCTGAATACGGCTCAAAGTACACTGGCAGACAATAAATCGTTAGCAGTAGGTTACCTGGCAAACTTAGGAGCTCCGGCACAAACCAAAATATTCTCGGAACGGAAAGAGGCACGGGATTTTATTTTTGCTGATGCCTATGATTATTACATCACCACTCCGGAAAATGCACTTTTCTATGATACAAAAATCCCCTACACAAACGTACTCTACACACAGGGGGGATCTGCCCAGAACAAAGAAGACCAGTTCAAAGGGGTACTAACAACCAACTTCGGGAAAAAGATCAATATCGGCGGAGAGATGGACTATATCTATAGCCGTGGTTTCTATAATGCAAACGGAAATAAGTTGTTAAGCTATCGTTTGTTCGGCAGTTACCGTTCAGACAAATATGAGTGGAGCGGTTACCTGAGTAACTACAACTTTGTCAATTATGAGAACGGAGGGTTAAGTGATGATGAACACCTGACCAACCCGGATAAATTTCTGGACAACAGACGTCCGGAGGCAACCAAAGACTATCCTGTGCGCTATTTTGACACCTGGAACCGTGTCAGAGGGAAACAGTATTATTTTACTCACCGCTACAATTTAGGATTCTACCGGACCCTTGAAGAAGCAGATGAGGAGGGATACGAACAGGAAATCTTTATTCCGGTATCCAGTATTATCCACACATTTGAATACGAAGACAATCGCCGGCATTTTACATCCAATATGCCCCAAATAGATACTGCTTATACGAAGTATACGAACATACATGGTCTGGATCCTTCACTGGGAGACCGTACATCTATGTACAACTTAAAGAACACATTTGGTCTCTCTCTGCGGGAAGGATTTCAGGACTGGGCAAAAGCAGGATTGACAGCCTTTGTCCGGTTTGAAAAACGAAGATATAAGCTACCGCTTGAGATCGAAGGGACAGAAGATATTCCAGGCACGATTGGAGGAGGCAATAACTCCGGCGCTCAGGTGCTTGATTTTCCTCTTTCTCAGATATATGATGAATTTTCCACGTATGTCGGTGCGGAATTAGCTAAAACACAGGGAGAACTTTTCACATTCAATGCCCGTGGAGAGTTGGCAGTGATCGGGGACGATTTAGGAGAGTTACGGGTAGAAGGTGATATCCGGAGCCAGTTCCCACTTCTTAAGAGAGAAGCATCCGTCAAAGCGAGCGGATATATTAAGAACCTGACACCTGCCTTCTATCAGCGACATAACCATTCCCGTTATTTCTGGTGGGATAACTCTTTTAAAAACACCCAACAGGTATATGTAGGGGGTGAAGTGGATCTTCGTTCAACCGGCACAAACCTGTCGGCAGGTGCAGAATTTCTACAAAACTATATCTATTTTGGAAGTAAAGGAATACCTATACAACATGGTAGCAACCTACAAGTCGTTACCGCCCGTCTGAAACAGGACTTTCATTACAAAGCTTTTGGTTGGGAAACAGATGTGGCCTATCAGCTAAGCAGTGATAAGGAGGTACTTCCTCTTCCGGATTTCAGCGCCTATACCAATATGTACGTACACTTTAAGCTTTTTAAAGTGCTGTCATTCCAATTAGGCGCGGACCTGCACTATCATACCAAATATTATGCTCCTTATTATGAACCGGCCACCCAGCAATTCCAGTTACAATGGGATGAAAATCGGGTGAAAGTGGGGGGGTACCCACTGATAAACGCCTATCTGAACGTACACCTGAAACAGACTCGTTTCTTTATCATGGCCTACAACCTGAGCTCTCAGTTCGTGGAACCGAACTACTTCTCACTGGCACATTATCCACTGAATCCCATGCTGCTTAAAATGGGTATTTCCGTCGTATTCAACGACTAAAAATATGAGATCAAAAAAGATGCTTCTTGTTTATGGGATATTGCTGGTTCTGGTGATCACGACCATGTATTCCCTGCGGCCTCAACCTGTGACTATTGCTCAGGATCGGGACTATCCGGAAATCCGGGAAGAAGGAATCCTACGTATCGTCACGGAGTATAACCAATCCGGCTATTTTATTTCCGGAGAATCGATTGAAGGTTTTCAATACGAGCTCAGCCAGGCCATCGCCCAGGTATCCGGACTGGAGATACAGATCGGACTGGAAATGAGTCTGGATGAAAGTTTTATGAAACTACAGAAACAGAAATATGATGTCATTGCCCGGAACATCCCGGTCACCACAGAGATGCGGGAAGAATACCTGTTCACAGACCCTCTCCTCCTCAACAAACAGATCCTGGTACAACGGAAAGCCAATGCAAACCAGGATCACCCGCCTCTGCGGAACCAGTTAGAGTTAGGAGGAAAAACAGTATATATCCCCAAAGGTTCTCCTGCCCTATTGCGTTTGAACAATTTGGCGGAAGAGATCGGGGATACTATTTTTATCGTGGAAGAAGAGCTTTATTCAACTGAGCAGTTACTAATCATGGTGGCCCGGTCTGAAATTGATTATGCAGTCTGTGACCTGCAAATATCTCAAAACTACCAGCAACAATTCCCGGAACTGGATATCCAGACAGACATCAGTTTCACCCAGTTACAATCATGGGCACTACGCAAATCTTCCCCCATCCTACTGGACAGCCTCAACCACTGGTTGACAAAAATAAAAGAAACAGGACTCTATGATCAAATTTATAAACGGTATCATACCCATTGAGGATACAAAACTTACAATCCGGAACCGGTTTGTTTTCACTATTTACTTTTTACACAGAGGGCAGGCCTTAAAATTCCCAAATATTGTATACCTTTACGGGGAATTTAACAACAGGAAATGAGATTTGATGAATTAAATTTAGAAGATGCAGTCTTAGATGGGTTAGACGCCATGAACTTTTTGGAGACAACCCCGGTTCAGGAACTAACCATCCCCGTAATTTTAGAAGGAAAAGATTTGATCGCCTGTGCACAAACGGGAACAGGCAAGACTGCTGCCTACGTATTACCTCTGATCAACGAATTAAGCAGAGGAGAACACCCTCAGGACGCAGTGAATGCGATTATCATGGCTCCCACCCGGGAATTAGCTCAACAAATCGACCAGCAGATCGAAGGATTCAGTTATTTTATACCGGTTTCAGCAGTAGCTGTTTATGGCGGTACTGATGGGGTAGCCTGGGAACAACAAAGACGAGGCATGGAACAGGGAGCGGACATTGTCATTGCGACTCCCGGACGACTGATCTCACACATTAAGTTAGGAACTGTCGATCTGTCCCAGGTATCCTATTTCGTACTGGATGAAGCAGACCGGATGCTGGACATGGGATTCTATGATGACATCATGCAGATCTATAAACAACTGCCGGAGTATTGCCAGACCATTATGTTCTCGGCAACGATGCCTCCTAAAATACGGACATTAGCTAAAACGATCCTGAAAGACCCGGAAGAAGTCAAGATTGCTATTTCCCGTCCTCCGGAAACAATTATGCAGACAGCCTATATCTGCTATGATCCTCAAAAATTAGAGATCATTAAAAATCTATTTTCCGAAACACGTCCTCAGCGGGTGATCATCTTTTCATCCTCAAAAATGAAGGTAAAAGAGTTAGCTGCCACGCTCAAACGGATGAAATTCAACGTAGCAGCCATGCATTCGGATCTGGAACAATCGCAGCGGGAAGAGGTGATGCGTGATTTTAAGAATGGACATATAGACATCCTGGTAGCCACAGACGTGGTTTCGAGAGGGATTGATATCAACGACATCAAATTGGTAGTTAATTTTGATATACCTCATGACCCGGAAGATTATGTACACCGGATCGGACGTACAGCCCGAGGCACAGGTGGAGAAGGATTAGCTATCACTTTTGTTGCCATAGAAGAACAGGCTCAGTTTAAGCGGATAGAGGATTTCCTGGGCAAACCCATTTATAAGATCCCGGTTGATCCGGCTATAAGGGAAACTCCCGCTTATGAACCGGAGAAATACAGGAATATGCGCCGGGGAAAAGGACAGGGACGTGGCCGGAGCGATAATAAAAAGCCACAGAACAAAAAGCCGGCCGGAGCTGGTAAACAAGCAAAATCTCCCCATGGCCGCTCTCCTAAGAACTAATCCGTTCCTTCAGATGTTAGATTAACAGAAAATACGTCCGGCATCTGTAGGTATGTATTTACAAATACCTGACAATAACTTATATTCATCGCTTCATGAAAAAACTATTGGTATTAATACACGTAATTTTATTAAGCATCGTACACATGGCACAAGCAACGACGAATAATCCGCTATTAGCAACCTATAACACTCCGTTTGAAACACCTCCGTTCAACCTGATCCGGACGGAGCATTATGAACCGGCGTTTGGCGAAGGGATCAAAGATCTGGATAAAGAAATCCAACAGATTGCGAATAACCCGGCAGCTCCGACATTTGAAAACACGATCGTTGCGCTGGAACGGGCAGGAAAAGTGCTAACCAAAGTATCTTCCGCCTTTTTTAATGTGCTACATGCCGAAGCGGATGATGAAATGATGGAGATTTCTCAACGGGTCTCTCCTAAACTCTCGGATGCCAATAACAATATTTACCTGAACGCAAACCTCTTCAACCGGGTAAAAGCGGTCTATGACCAGCGGGAAAAACTGAACTTATCTACAGAAGACGCCCGCCTTTTAGAAGACACCTATGAAGCTTTTAAAGTCAAAGGAGCCGACCTGAACCCGGAGGATAAGGAAAAATACCGGCAGTTGAGTACGGAATTAAGTACCCTGACCCTGACATTCGACCAGAATGCACTGAAAGATAAAAATCGTTTTGAGCTTCATATTACAGATGAAACGGATCTGGCCGGGATTCCGGATACCCATTTGGAGGCGGCAGCCATGACTGCGAAAGAGAAAGGAAAAGAAGGATGGATATTTACTCTTTCCGCTCCCAGTTATATTCCTTTCATGCGCTACGCAGATAACCGGGAACTTCGGGAGAAGATGTACCGTGCATATATGAGTGTAGGAAACAAAGGAGATGAATTCGATAATCAGGAGATCATCCGGAAAATAGTCAATATCCGCCTGGAAATCGCCCGGCTGATGGGATATGATACCTATGCGGACTACGGTTTGAAACATACGATGGCTAAAAAACCGGAGAATGTATACAATCTCTTAAATCAATTACTGGATGCCTACAAACCTGTAGCTATTAACGAATATAGCGAAGTACAGGGTTTTGCTTTGGGACTGGAAAACAAAAATTTCACGGTCATGCCCTGGGACTGGAGCTATTATTCTGAAAAACTGAAAGATATCCGTTTCGATGTAAACGACGAAATGACCCGCCCCTATTTCGAACTGGAAAATGTAAAAAAGGGAGTTTTTGGTTTGGCTACCCAGCTCTACGGTATTACATTCAAACAAAATAAAGAGATACCGGTCTACCACCCGGAAGTAGATGTGTATGAAGTCTACGATGCAGATGGGAAATTTGTATCCATCCTGTATACTGACTTCCATCCGCGGGAAGGAAAACAATCCGGAGCCTGGATGAACTCCATAAAATCCCAGTACAGGGAAGAAAGCGGAGACGATAGCCGTCCACAAGTAATCATCGTAATGAACTTCACCCGGCCAACAGAGACTAAACCTTCTCTGCTTTCCTTTGATGAAGTGAATACCTTCCTTCACGAATTCGGGCATGCCCTGCATGGGATGCTGGCAGAAGGGAACTATGCCAGCCTTTCCGGCACCAGTGTCTACCGTGACTTTGTGGAACTTCCTTCTCAAATCATGGAAAACTGGCTGACAGAAAAAGAGTTTCTGGATCAGATTGCTGTGCATTATGAAACCGGGGAAAAGATACCGCAGGAATTAGTCCAGAAGCTGATCGATGCCTCTAACTTCAATACAGGCTACCTGTGCTGCCGCCAGTTAAGCTTTGGTATGCTCGACATGGCATGGCACACCCTAAACACTCCGTTTGAAGGCAAAGTGATGGATTTCGAAAAGGAGGCATGGGCTCCCACCATGATCCTGCCCGAAGTAGAAGGAACCTTGATGAGCAGTAGCTTCGGCCATATTTTTGCCGGAGGATATGCAGCAGGCTACTATGGTTATAAATGGGCGGAAGTCCTCGATGCCGACGCATTCGCTGCCTTTAAGGAGGCCGGGATCTTCAATCAGGAAGTAGCCCGCTCCTTCCGTGAAAACATCCTTTCTAAAGGAGGAACCGAAGATCCGGATATCCTGTATAAACGGTTCCGGGGTCAGGAGCCCAGTATTGATGCGTTATTAAAACGTAACGGGATCAAAAAATAAATGTTTCAGACGAACTAATTCATTCAAATATATTTACTTTTGTAAACCTGTGAAAAAAACAGGCAGATACATACTCAAAAGAAACCGGGCATGTGTGAAAAAACAGAGAAACAATTTGAATTAGATAAACGCTATCTCCGGATGGCGATGGTGTGGGCGGAGAACTCCTATTGTAAACGCCGCCAGGTAGGAGCCCTGATCGTGAAAGATAAAATGATCATTTCAGACGGGTTTAACGGGACTCCTTCCGGATTTGAAAATGTTTGCGAAGACGAGAACAATATAACGAAACCGTATGTCCTGCATGCTGAAGCAAATGCGATCACCAAAGTAGCCGCCTCTTCTAACAGTAGTAGCGGAGCTACGATTTATGTCACTTCTGCTCCTTGCATTGAATGTGCCAAACTGATCATCCAGTCAGGTATTAAACGGGTGGTCTACTCTGAAAAGTACCGTGTGGAAGATGGTTGTAATTTACTCTGCAAAGCAGGGATCACAGTGGACTTTATAAATATAAAAGAATAAAAAGAACGTTCGTTTGTATGAATGACAACAAAAAGCTCAGTATCTGGTTACCGGTCATCATAGCACTGAGTGTGTCCTTAGGGATATTTATCGGGAACCATTACATAAAAGTCAAGTCAGTAACGGAAGAAGCCGTATCACTACAGGCAACAACAAGATCAACGCCGTTTTGGAGATCATTAAAGAGCAATATGTGGATACAGTGGATATGCCTAAACTGATTGAAGGGACTATTCCTAAGATTTTCAGTGAGCTGGATCCCCATTCGGTCTACATCACCGCGGAAGACGCAGCGGCTGTGATGGAAGATATGGAAGGGTCATTCAGCGGGATCGGTGTATCTTTCAATATGCAGACCGATACGATCTTAGTGATCAGTGTAATCCCGGGTGGTCCTTCTGAAAAAGCAGGATTACTTCCTTTTGACCGGATCATTACAATCAATGATTCTGTCTATGCCGGAAAAGAGATCCGGGATACCCATGTCATGAAGCTACTACGCGGAGAAAAGAACAGTACAGTCCGTCTGGGTGTAAAACGGGGAAATGAACCGGAACTGATCGAGTTTGAAGTGACCCGGGGAGAAGTACCCGTACATTCTGTGGATGTCTCCTATGCGATCCGGGAAGGGATTGGTTATATCAAAGTGAATAAATTCAGCCGTACGACCTATAATGAATTCATCACTGCTATTGCAAAACTAAAACAACAGAATTGCACCGGCTTTATCATTGACCTGCGGAACAACGGAGGTGGAATGATGGACGCGGCAATCAATATGGTTAACGAATTCCTACCCGCCGGGCAACTGATCGTATATACGGAAGGGAAATCATTTCCCCGGAGCGACGTGCATTCCAACGGCACAGGCACTTGCAAGGATGCTCCTTTGGTCGTATTGACAGACGAAATATCGGCTTCTGCTAGTGAGATCTTTGCCGGAGCGATCCAGGATAATGACCGGGGCATCATTGTCGGCCGCCGGACCTACGGAAAAGGGCTGGTGCAAAACCAGATCGGTCTGAATGACGGTTCCCAGCTCCGCCTGACAATCGCCCGCTACTACACGCCTGCTGGACGTTCTATACAAAAAGAATATGAGTTAGGAAAAGGTGAAGACTATGATATGGATATCTACAACCGCTTTATACATGGTGAGTTCGATTCTGCGGACAGCATTAAATTAGATGACCTGCCCCAGTTCAAAACAACGATCGGACGGACAGTATACGGTGGCGGTGGTATCATGCCGGATATATTTATTCCACGGGATACTTCCGGGATCACCTCTTATTATTCAAGTATAGTGAATACCGGCGTACTCTATCAGTTTGCCCTTGAATATTCGGATGCCCATAAAAAAGAATTCTCTGCCTATAGCAACTACAGGGATTTATATGAACATCTCAAACAACAACCGATCCTTGAAGAGTTCACCAACTTTGCAATGACGAAAGGGATACGGAAACGTCCGGCACTGATCGCTATCTCAGGTCCACTGATCACCAATCAGATCCATGCCTATATCATCCGGAATTTCTTTGATGAAGAGGGATTCTATCCGGTCTTCCAGCAGGATGATCCGGTGATCCTGAAAGCGATCGAAGTGATCCAGAGCGGGAAATCCATTCCGTTAGTGGAAGAACAACCTGAAATAGCCGCAGACCATGTTACAGAAAACAAAGGAGGAGCTTCGAAAAGATATCGCTTTATTAAAGAAACTCCACACGCCAGATATACTGTCTGACCATTCAGAAGAAATTTGCAGGAAGCTGGAGGAACAGGAATTGTTCCGGCAGGCTTCCTGTATTGCTATCTATCATGCTCTTCCCGGTGAAGTGCAAACCACCTCCATCCTACGCAAATGGCATCCTCACAAAAAACTGCTCCTTCCTCTCATCCAAGGATATGATCTTTCCCTCTATCCGTATACAGGGGAGAATTCTGTCCAAAAAGGGAATTTCGGGATCTGGGAACCTATTCCCCGGGGAACAGCCTATGAAGCAAAAGAGATAGATCTTATTATTGTTCCCGGTATTGCTTTTGACCAACAGCTAAACCGGATGGGCAGAGGAAAAGGATTTTATGACCGTTTGCTGTCTTCCATTTCCGCACCTAAAATAGGGATCTGTTTTGATTTCCAACTTCGGGAATCGATTCCCTGTGAAGCATTTGACATTCCAATGGATATGGTTATCACAGAAAAAAGCGTGTTAACCTGTACCGGACAGAAACCAGTTTCATAAACTACTTACAGAATCCCATCCCTTTAAGGGCTCCGGATTTTCTGAAGCATACCAAATCCCCATCGATGAAAGCCTGTGTTCACTACGCAGGAACCACAGGAACTTCTTCCATTTAATAAATCTCCGACTGCACAGGTTTGTCATAATAAATTTAAATAAAGGATTAGTGTAGTTAGGGCTATTTTGCAGCCGGAGATATGTCTTTATACATATTATTTTCAGTTGAGATATAGCGTATTTTATTCTGATCTGAGATTTTGAACTGGATTTTCATTTACACTATTATATCCGTTCACTCCGATGGTCACAACTATCAATAGAAGAACAGTGATCCCACAGCCGGCAAATAGAAGTAAAGGAAGATCTGTTTTCACTGAAAATCCTTCCAGCCACTTCGTACTGGCTACATAGGCAACCAATCCACCCAGTACGACAGCCGGCACAGCGATCCAGGCAATTCCTTTGACAAACAACAGAAGGATTTCCGAGACCGTTCCTCCATTGATCCGGCGAACAGCGATTTCCGATCTGCGACGGTTCATTTCATCTTTCAGGTATCCGATCAATCCAATCAGAGAGATTAACAGAGTGACGATCCCACCAATCATGACAGCATCTCTGAATAACCGGGAAGGCTCATAAAGATTAACCATACCGGTTTGATAAGTATATACTTCTATATTTTTATCCGGGAGTACTTCTTCCAGCGTATGGGAGACAATCCGGATATCTTCCGGTAAGAGCTGGTGTAACCGGATGACCAGGATCGGATTATCCTCGCTCTTTCCATACCACATGGATACGGGACGGGAGCTATTATAGGCCACCGAACTCAAACGGATATCTGAAAATACACCTGCGACTACAGCCAACTGTTCATCATACATTATCAGCCTCTTTCCAACAATTCCATCGGTCCATCCGGTTAATAAGACCAATCGATCTGCAAAAGAGCGACTCACCAATAGCTGTTTAGTATCCTGTGAATAAAAAGTAGGATCAAATGGTTGACCTTCCTGTAAAGGTATATCCAATAAAGAGAGAAAATGTTCATCCGTCTTTTCCATATCCGCAGTATAGAACAGATTGATATTCTCTCCGGGAAGAGAAACCGTATTCCCACCTGTCCCCCACATCGGCAAAGTAGAGCAGGTGGTGATCCCTTGCACACAGGAAAGACGTCCCACTTCTTCAATGGCCTTTTGCCGCTCTTCAGGTTCTATTCCCTTTGTATCACAATAGATCAGATTTTCATACGTATAGCCGGAATCATAATGAACCATCATCCGGTATTGTTTCCCGATCACTACTAAGAGAGAGACCAGAAACATAGTGGCTATAAACTGTACAAAAAGGGAAGCCAGTTTCCAGGTGCGCCGTGATTCCTTAAAACTCCGGAATGTAGCAGCTACTGGTATGCGGGCAAATAAAAACGAAGGAATGATTCCGGAAATCAGAAAAACCATCCCACAAATCACCGCTATTATTCCAATCGCCTTAGGCGTAAACAGAGCAGCTACCGAGACATTTAATATCTCATAAATCTTCATACGGAATAAAAAAATCAGGAATGTGGATAGCAATAACGCAAAGAAAAGATGGATCGCTGTTTCCGTCATCATCAAACTCAGAATATTCTTTCCGGATGCACCGTAGGATTTATAGACTGCCACTTCTCTGGTCCGGTTGGTCAGTGAAGACAGCACGATTAATATATAATTCATGATCGCAGTGAAGATAAGGGCAAAGGCTAACAATCCCAATAAAAGGGTCATTCTTTTTGTTTCCGGACTCCTGCTATGTAACTCCGTTAAGGGGACCAGAATAAAATGTACATCCTCTCCTGAACTCAATAATTTGTCCATAGCCATATGCTGTTCCTGAATCCGGCGAAATGCCGGATATAAACTTTCCGGTTCCACTCCAGGATATAGTTTAATGTATCCCCCATACCGGTCATTTCCATCCCAGTTATCAGTTCCATCACGCATAAAACGGGATAAAGTAACCATAGATAGGATCACGTCATAATTTAAATGGCTGTTTTCGGGAAGATCCTTAAAAACTCCTCCGATAGTAAGCTGAATTCCGGGAGAAGAATCTATTTCAAAGATCTTACCCATAGCTTGCTCTACACCTCCCATCTTATGGGCGATCTTTTCCGAGACCAAGACAGACATCGGTCTTGAAAGTGCTTCTTTCGCATCTCCGGCCAGGACTGGCAAAGGCAGGACATCAAAGAAATGTTCATCCGCAAAAATAAACTCTCCTTTGTAGGTATGTTTATCCGGAGTCCTGAAAGTCATATATCCCAGGAAAGTATACCGCGTCGCTTCCTCTATATCCGGAATCCCATTTTTCATACCAGGAATAACACCCCCACTGATCCACCACTCTTCCCCTTCTCCCTCACTATCCTTCCACACAGGTATCATCCGGTAGATCCGTTCCTGATCCGGGAAAAAGTTATCATAAGAGAGCTCAAAGATGACTTTGGAGATCAGGATCAGTCCCATCGCTAACCCAACCCCTAAAGAGAGTATTTTAATTCCATTATTTCTTCCCTTCTTAAACAGGGAACGGAATGCCATAAGCAGATATTTCATAAACAAAACGTTTTAATGTATTGATCCCGCTTTTACTCAGACCGAAGATTATGAACGGGATTTTCACTTGCGTTTTTGTATCCATTCAAACTGATCAATGCTATAATAATCGTCAATACGATGATTCCACAAATCAGAAAAATAAAGAAAGAGAGATGACTTTTCACAGAGAAACTTTCCAGCCATTTCATTCCTGTTACATAAGCGATAATCCCTCCGAACAAGACAGCCGGAAAGGCAATCCGGAAAATATCCTTTATAAATAATAACAGGATATCAGCGGCCGTACCTCCGTTGATCCGGCGAACAGCAATTTCAGACCTCCGGCGGTTCATTTCATCTTTCAGATATCCGATCAGACCAATCAGGGATATCAACAGGGTAACAATGCCGCCTATCATAACCGAATCCCGGAACAGCCGAGAGGCCTCATACATATCGACCATCCCCATCTTATAGGAATGAACCTCAATATCTTTATCTGGAAGTAATCTCTCCAGTACCCGGGACACAGCCATCATATTTTCTGAAGAAAACTCCTGTAGTTTAACGACTAAATATAAATTATTGGGGCTTTTTCCATAAAATATAGCAGTCGGACGTTTATCTTCGTGTGCAATAGAACCCAAACGTATATCCGGAAAAACGCCACAGACGGTTACCGTTCCATGTTCACTGATATCCAGACTTTTTCCTACGATCCCATCACTCCAGCCGGCAGTTAATGAAACTTTCTCTGCAAATGTCCGGCTTACAAGTGCCTGTTGATTATCTTCCGAATAAAAGGTAGGATCAAAGCCTCTCCCTTCTATGACCGGAATATCCAGTAAAGAAAAATAGTTCTCATCTGCATAGTACATGTCTGCCATGTTAAATAACTCCCTATCCTCCCCGGGCAAGGAAACGTTATTGCCGGAGAACCCATCCATGGGTAAGGTGGAAGCTGTGGCTATACTTTCCACAAAAGAAAGACGTCTCAGTTCATCAAGTGCTTTTTGCCTTTCTTCAGGTTGAATTCCACTTGTGCTACAGTAAATAACCTTCTCATAGGTATATCCGGGATCATCATTGATCATCAATCTGTACTGTTTCCAAATGATCACAAGCAAAGAGACCAGAAACATCGTTGCAATAAACTGAATAAACAGAGAGGCTAATTTCCAGTTCCGGCGTGACTCTTTAAAATTCCGGAACGCTGAAGCCACAGGAATCCGGGCATACAACATAGAAGGCACGACTCCTGAAACCAGAAAAACAATCAGACAGATACCGGTTATAATAACGATCGTAGAGCCTGAAAATAACGCATCAACGGTCACATTCAGAATCTCATATACTTTAGAACGGAACAAAAAGATCAGAAAAACAGACAAGAGCAAAGCAAAAAATAGATGGAGAGCTGTTTCTGTCATCATAAGATCCATAATATTCTTACCGGAAGCGCCATAAGATTTATAGACAGCCATCTCTTTCGTCCGGGTGACAAGAGAGGACAATACGATCAGAATATAATTCATGATCGCAGTAAAGATCAGCGCAAAGGCCAATAGGCCCAATAAAAGAGCCATCCTTCTGGTTTCAAGATCTTTGCTATGGATATCGGTTAAAGGAACTAATGTATAATGTACATCCACACCTGCTTTTTTCAACTCTTCCATTGGCATGTTTCGTTCCTGCATCTGCCGGAAAGCAGGATATAAACTTTCCGGTTCAACTCCCGGATATAGCTTCACAAACCCGGTATAGCGATCATTCCCTACCCAGTTTTCTGTACCGTCATGTGAAAAGCGGCCTATGGAGACCATAGATACCATGACATCATAATTCAGATGCGTATTCTCCGGAAGATCTTTAAAAACACCTCCTATAGTGATCGGTCGCCCGGGAGCTGGATCTATTTCAAAGACTTTTCCAATAGCGTTTTCAATCCCTCCCATATTCTTTGCGATCTTTTCAGATACCATGGCATACATCGGTCTGGAAAGTACCTCTTTCACATCACCTGCCAGAACAGGTAAGGGTAAAACATCAAAAAACAGGTATCTGCAAATATAAAGCGTCCCTTATATTTATTTTTATCCGGAGTTTTAAAAACCATATCTCCAAAACTTGTATAACGGGTCGCAATTTCTACTTCCGGGATCTCACGCTTCATTCCCGGAGCGACACCACCACTCAGATTCCAATACTCACCCTCACTACCATCTCCCATCGTGTAGTTACTCATTACCCGGTAGATCCGCTCCTTATCCGGGAAGAAATCATCATAGGTAAATTCAAAGATCACTTTGGAGATCAGAATTAGGCCCATCGCCAGTCCCACACCAAGAGATAATATTTTAATCCCGTTACTTCTTCCTTTTTTAAACAGGGACCGGAAAGCCATTACTATATTTTTCATATCAAAGTACAACTTTTAGATTAAGAAGCTAAAAGAAAGCAGACTATTATTTTATTACTGAAGCACCAGAATCTCATTGTCCTTGTAGCTTTCATAGCTGGAGACGATTACTCTTTCTCCGGGTTGCAGACCTTCCAACACTTCGTAATACTGGGGATTCTGACGTCCGATACGGATCTTTCGTCTATAGGCTTTTTTACCATCTGCGTCCAGTACGAAAATCCAGCTTCCACCTGTACTCTGGAAGAATGTTCCTTTCGGGATCATAATGCTTTCCGTAGGTTGCCCTAACTGAAGATTGATATAGTAGGTCTGTCCGCTACGAATATTATCCGGTCTTTCTCCCGTAAAGACAAACTCTGTACGGAATTTACTTTCCCGGACTTCCGGAAATACTTTCCCGGACTTCCAGATCAAAACTGGTTCCCTGACGATCAAACGTGGCTTTCAAACCGGGTCTGACCCGGTCAATATAATGTTCATCAATAAAGGCTTCTACTTTATAGTCTGAGAGGTCATTGATCTGTCCGATCTTTTGTCCGGGAGATACATTCTGCCCCAGAACTACATCCAGCAAGCCTAATTCTCCATCAATCTGTGAACGTACATTCAGGTTCTCTTTCCGCTGACGAACCAATAACGCATTCCTATACATATTGTCTAAACTTTCCTGCATACTGTTTATCTGGATGGAGCGGAAAATGGAATCCTGATTAAGCCTTTCAATAATCAGTTCATACTTTTGTGTAGCTAATTCGAAATCTTCTTTAGCCACCAGATATTCTTCTTTAGAGATCAGGTTTTCCTGATACAATTTCTCATTTTGCTCAAACGCTCGGCGTTTACGGGCTATGTCATGATTCAAAGTTAGTTTTTCGTTCATATTGTTTAAACGATCCTGCTCCATAGTAACCTGGGTGTTACGCAAATGATTCTGTTTTTCAGCAATATCAGCTTCAGCAGTCAGAATCTGCAGGTCGAGACTGGAGTTAGACAATTGGATAATAACATCTCCCTTCTTTACCTGAGCACCCTCCTCCACTACTTTTTCCTGAACGATCCCTCCTTCTTCGGGGCTTAACTGGATCACTGTGATAGGCTGCACCTGGCCGTCCTGGCGAATGAAATCATTGAACTGTGATTGGATGACATTTCCGATACTAATCCCCCGGGAATCTACTTTCAGTGTAGAGGCATGGTTCCCAAAGATGATCCATCCTACCAGCACTACAAATAAGGTACCTCCTGCAATATAAGGGATATGCTTTTTCTGAATGCCTTTCTTCTTTTCTAACTTGATATCCATGGCTATATTTTTTAATTATTTTCTACTAATGGGATTCCTTTGTAATAATTGACCATCTTATCCCGCTGGATATAGTTCAATTTTTTCTGTAATAAAGTTGCTTTTGAGTTCAACAACGTATTTGCATTTGTCTGCACATCCAACGAACTTGCCAGACCTTCCTCAAATTTCCGAACCATCACCTGGTAAGCGACATGATCCGCATTTACTTTCCGCTCCATCTGAATGATCTCTTTCACAAATCCTTCCCGGTCCAATACACTTTGCTCAATTAGGGTTTGCAGATTACGGAGTGTTTCTGTTTGTTGTTCCGCATAGATCCGGGCACTGTTCCGTGCCTTTCTGATGTTTGTCATATGAGTAAACCCATTAAAGATAGGAAAACTGATACTGAATGTAACGTATTCTCCCACTTTATCTTTAAATTGTCTATGGAAACCATCCTGACGGATCAATATACCTTCGTTGTCAAACGCCTGATAGTTTAACCGTCTGTAATAATTGGTACTGATCCCTACATTCATTGCAATTTCCGGAAACAAAAATCCTTTCATTTTTCTTACTTCTAATTGTTTGGATTTCAGGTTATAGGCCACCTCCCTGGCTGTCGGATTATGTTCCTTTGCAAAATCATAAATCCATTCCACATTCTCTGCCGGAGCGATGTAACTATTCGCCAGAATCAAGGTATCCACCTGGAGATCTTCGTCATAAGGAAAATTCATATACTGTTTTAACTGTAATAAAGCCGTATTATAGAGATTTTCCTGATTGGTCAATATATAATCATCCTCTGCAACCTGTGCTTCAATCTGTGCTACGTCCGCATAACTCTTCATACCCAATTCCTCCATGCGACGGTTTTTATAGAGATTGGCATTACTTTCCTGCAATTTTTCCGCCGCAAAATGGACCGTTCCTTTATAATAAAGTACATTCATGAAAGCTTCCATGACCTTCACAGCCAGATCATCTTTTTGAACCTGTTCAGATGACTTTCCTAACGAAACATTTACTTTAGCCTGTTGCCAGGTATTGATATAATATCCGCCTTTAAAAAGAGGAATTTTTCCGTTTAATTCATAATAATTCCGGAAAGTTGTTTCATTTTCATAGGTATTGTCATCACCAATATTCCGGCCGAAACCATATTGGGCAGAAGAATAAGCACCAATATTGGGCAATACACTCCCTACAGAGGACAGCAGATCAGCTTTATAGGAATCTGTTTCATATTGTTTTTGCTTCACAAGCGGGCTATTTTCGACCGCATACTGCATACAATCATTTAGGGTCCAGCTTTTTTCCTGCGCCAAACCGGCAGTTGTCAGACTGATTAATAGGGTGGAGGTTATTATTAATTTTTTCATCATACTATTTTTTTCTACTTATAGAAAAGCAAACAGTGTGCCAAAACCAGTAATACACAGACAATCAACCAATTATACTAAATTGAGATCTTTGAATGTGTAAAGAAATTAGACAAAGCTGTAAAAGAATTAGACAATTCTTTTTATAAAAAAGAGACACCCCTATTCATATTTTAAAAGTGTTCTGCCTGAAAGCATTTTTTGAAATCCCTTTTTGACAAAGAGTCCGGAAATTATGAATAAATCGTAACTTTATGTAAAAATACCGTCCGGCATTCATTAAAAAATATCCTGTAACGATCGATAATTGATAAATGTGTTTATCTTTGGTGTACTAATTAAGAGAAAAGATAGAGTAAGTTAACCTATGGCTAAAACAGGAACTATTTTAGTAGTTGATGATAATAAAGGTATTCTGACCGCTGTACGCATGTTGTTAGAACCCCGTTTTGAGAAAGTAATCACACTTTCTAACCCGAATCAGATCATCAGTACGTTACGGGAAAACTCCGTTGACCTGGTGCTGCTGGATATGAACTTTTCCGCAGGTATCAATACCGGCAATGAGGGGTTGTTCTGGCTTTCGGAAATCAAGAAAACAGATCCGGCTATTCAGGTTATCCTGTTTACTGCATATGCAGATATTAATCTGGCTGTACGAGGGATGAAAGAGGGTGCTGCTGACTTTATTGTGAAACCCTGGGACAATATCAAACTATTAGAGACACTGGAAAAAGCTTACCAACTAAGAACCGCTTCCCAAAAAGGGGGTGCACGAAGCGAGGCTAAAAAGGTAATCTCCCAGGAAAGTGGGATGTTCTGGGGAGAAAGCCGTGCCATGCAACAACTCCGGTCACTGATTGAAAAGGTAGCGGTCACAGATGCCAATATGCTGATCACCGGAGAAAATGGAACCGGTAAAGAGATGCTGGCACGGGAAATCCATTTCCTGTCCAACCGGAAGAAACAGGATCTGGTCACGGTGGATATGGGAGCTATTACGGAAACACTCTTTGAAAGCGAACTATTCGGACATGTGAAGGGAGCTTTTACAGATGCCCGGGCAGACCGTCCCGGTAAATTTGAAGCAGCAGATAACGGAACCCTTTTCCTGGACGAAATAGGGAATCTTCCCTACCATTTACAGGCGAAATTGTTAACAGTCTTGCAAAGAAGAAATATTGTGCGGGTAGGTAGTAATACACCTATTCCGGTTAACATACGCCTGATTTGCGCGACAAACCGGGATTTGCAGGAGATGGTCACCAAAGAGCAGTTCCGGGAGGATCTTTTATACCGTATTAATACGATCCATATAGAGATCCCTCCTTTGCGGGAACGCCCGGAGGATATTATTCCCCTGACGGAGATATTCCTATCCAAATATGGTAAGTTATATGGAAAACCATCCCTGAAACTCAGTAAACAGGCAAAAGAAAAGCTCAAGGCTCAATCGTGGTATGGAAACATACGGGAGCTGCAGCATACGGTAGAAAAAGCGGTGATTATTTGTGATAATTCAACCTTGGAGGAAACCGACTTTGTACTTCCCCGCAAGAAAGGATCTTTGCAAAAAGAGGTGACTACCCTGGAAGAAATGGAATATAATATGATCAAAAGCGCAATGGATAAGCACAATGGCAATCTTTCTCTGGTAGCCAACCAGTTAGGTATTTCCAGACAGACATTATATAATAAGATCAAGCGATACGAACTCTAACGGAGCATGCTAAAACAGATCCTCCATAGTCTCTCTTTCCGTCTGTTATTAGTAATAGGCTTTGCCGCTCTGGCCACCTACTTAGGGCTTAGAGGGGACAATATCTGGTTTCTGTTCTCCCTCATCGGTTTACTGATCTCCTTTCTGTTGGTAAAAAAGACGCATAAACGTCTGGCTCAGAAAGTGGCTTTTATGTTTGATGCGATCGACAACAGTGATTTTGCTTTTAAATACTCCAGCAGTGGTTTTTTATCGACGGACAAGTTAGTCAATGATTCCCTGAACCGGATCACCCAGATCCTTTTCCAGGCAAAAGCAGAAGCGGCTCAGAAAGAGAAATATTATGAGCTGATCATGAATAGTATTACGACCGGGATTATTGTCATTGATGACAAAGGATATATTTACCAAAGTAATAATGAAGCGCTTCGATTATTAGGACTCCCCATATTTACACACGCCAAACAATTACGCAAAGTAGATGAAAATCTGGAACAACTGATTTTCACCATCAAGCCGGGAGAAAAACAACAAACGAACTTCACAACCGAACGGGGTGTTGTCCATTTGTCTATCCGGGTCTCTGAAATGACTCTACAGCAGAAGCATGTCCGAATTATTGTGATCAATGATATCAACCGGGAGTTGGATGACAAGGAAATTGACTCCTGGATACGGTTAATCCGGGTATTGACCCACGAAATCATGAATTCCATCACTCCGATCACCTCCTTAAGCGACACCTTATTACTTTCTCTACCAGACGAAACCCATAAGGACATACGGGATGGACTGGAAGTGATCAGTGCAACCGGGAAAAGCCTGATCTCATTTGTGGAGTCCTATCGTAAATTCACCCGTATCCCCACCCCACATCCTTCCCTGTTCTATCTTCAAAAATTTATAGAAAGACTGGTCCATCTGACCCGTCACCACAACAATTTTCCCAATATCACGGTTAACATAGATATACAACCAGAAGACCTGATCCTGTACGCAGATGAAAATCTGATCAGCCAGGTCGTATTGAATCTATTAAAAAATGCCATGCAGGCGATCGGACATGATCAGCCGCACGGCCTGATCGAAGTGAAAGCTTATTCAAACGAAGACGAAGCTGTTATTATTGAGATCAGTAACAATGGTCCTCCTATTCCTCCGGAAGAGGCCGATCATATTTTTGTTCCTTTCTTTACGACTAAAGAAGGCGGTAGTGGTATCGGACTTTCCATTTCCCGTCAGATCATGCGCCTGTCTGGTGGTAGTATTACATTAAAAAGTTCCGTTTCAAATAAATGGACGACGTTTACTCTTACATTCCCGTAAAGAATTGAGAATTGAAAATGGAATTTTTTTACGGGGGTGGTGAAAACATTTATAACTAAAACATGATTGGAAATATATAAT
>JAJQEE010000125.1 GCA_021201865.1 Tannerellaceae bacterium
TATTCAAAGCCCTGTACTACTTGTTGATCTTATGTAAATCTCTTAAAGAACTCTTTTTTTAAGCAATCGTATCTCTCAATTGCGAGTGCAAAAGTAGTCGGTCTGGTTCTAATTTCCAAACATTACAGCCTCTTTTTTCACATTTAACAAATCTTTATTTTCCTCCTGTATACATTAATATTACTATAAATTTCCATTCTTCAAAACAATCGTTGATATTAACATTTAATTCCGTCTTACCTCCACAAATTTACCGGAAAATTAATCTTCTATTTCCAGTATTTGCTCTCCTTCCCGTAAAGAATAGGATCTATTTTTCCAGTAAAATGTTCCGGAAACCTCAATAGGCAAACAGATTTTAGCAAATAATCTCCCAGTCTCACTTAACTTATAGGTAGTAGAAATACTTCCTTTGGGATGTGGCATAATTCCATGGATCTCTTGTATTTTTCCCAAAGCAGGTTTAATCTTTACTTTTGCAAATCCCGGTGCATCACTTCGTATCCCTAATAAAATCCGGTAAAACTCTATATTCGGACTGGCACCCCATGCATGGCAATCTGAGCGGGATGGCTCCGGCATTTCAGCCCATGTCGTTAACCCTAACTCCATCTGGTCACGCCATATCTGCAAATTATCCAGCAACCGGTCTCCTAATCCCGCTTTATCAAGCGCCTGATGAAGATAATATCTAAAATAGATAGTTGCCTGTATTAATTCATCATCAGCCAATATCTTTTCCATAACAGAGACAGCCTCCTGACCGGAAACAATTTCACTTAATACAACCAACGTATTGACATGTTGAGAAAAACTGCGGTGATCATGGGTATCCGCAAACAATCCACGATCTTCATTCCAATATTTATCCCGGATCGTATTTTTTATCTGAGTAGCCAAACGATTATAATGTTCACCCATCGAAACTAATCCCAATTCCTTTTCCATTTCTGCCACAGCTTCCAGTGTAAGAATATAAACCAGATCCTGAAAAGCAGAATTTCCATTTTCTTCTCTTACCGGTTCCCCATATGGTAAACCCACCGCCCAGTCTGCAAAAAACCAATGAGGAACATATGCCAGACTATAATCTGGCTTTAACCACTGTTCATACCATGCCAGAATTCCACGGTATGCCGGTAATAAAGAGCGCATATATTCTTCATTCCCCCGCATCATCCAATAATCATGTCCCATACAGATCCACCATAAAGAAAAAGAGGAAATAAACTGATGCAATGAAGATGGATAACGACTCATAGTAATGCCATCAGCAACAATAGATTGCCTTCCCTGTTCAATGGCGTTTTTCACCATATACTCATCACGAGTATTATAAAGAGTGATCATCGCTTGTATACGTGTATCACCAAAATACTGAAGCTGTTCATAGTAGGGACAATCCATGTAAGTTTCGTTAGCACATAAACGTGCGGTCAGCCAACCAATATCCAACATACGGCTTAACTCCTCATGACCCGGAGCATAAAATGTAAATTCCGGCTGAAAAGGATAAGCAGAAAAGGTACCATATATATCATCTATAATCAACGGTTCATCTCCGGTATTAATATTCAACTCAATATATCTCCAGGTACGCCACCAAAGAGTAGTGAAGTTCCGGCTCTCCCCACCATCTGCCATTATTTTATCTTCATAACCAATGAAACGTTTCCCCTCCACCTCATCCCGATTCCCTTTATTATTCAGCCTATAAGATTTAACTGTTTCAGAATCATTATCCTCCACTTCATACAGGGCCTCTGCATAACTAATTGTAATTTCAGATTTTCTACCCTTACTAAAAAGAATAGAAAAATATCCCGTAGTCAACTGTTGATTATCAATCAGCAATCTCACTTCACTATTCGCGGGAATAAACAGCGAAGCCGCTTGTTTGGGAAATCCTTCCGGACAATCCACTCCGGTAGCTATACGAACTGCCGACAAGCGTTCCGGTTTTAACTCCATAGCAGGGATAGGTGATGGGACTAACAAGCGTCCCGGATAATCCCTGGATCCTTTGATCCCTCCCTCCATACCCACACGGGCATTCTGCCATATAGAATCATCATAACCTATGCTCTCCCATCCCCATGGATAAAGGGAAGCATTTACATTTTCCCCGGGTCCGGCTACATAATAACCCTGTACAGGTTTTTCCCAGGGAGTATAAGATTGATTTTTGAGACAAAGCCAGGATGCATCTGTATTCACCATTTTCTCTAAAACAGTATTCCCCTGCACCAAAAAGCCAGTCTGTTCAAAACTAACCTGTGCAACCGGTTTTTTCTCTGCATAATTCCAAACAACAGCAGCAAGCAGATTCTCTCCTTCTCTCAAATAAGAGGACAAATCTACCGTTTCAAAATTCCAATTATAAATATCCCCTCTGGCTGGTCCTAATGAAACCAGATGTCCGTTCATATATAATTTATACCTGTTATCCGCAGATACATGGACGATAAATCTGGAAGGAATCTCCTGCAATTCAAAGTTTTTACGAAAGTGATAGACCCCATATTGATTAGCTGGTTCATCCGGACAGGAGATCCACCGGGCATCCCATCGTCCATCCAGTAAATCCGGATGAATCGCTGATTCATTATAACCCTCCAAACGGATCTGGGAATAGACAGACAAATGTCCGGCCAAAAGGAGTAAGATAAAAATGTGGATTTTCATTGCAATAAAATAGATAGGTTAACAACTAATAAACACAGCCTACAGGTCTGAAAAAAGCAATCACCCTTTCAACCGCATGCCTGGTTGAAAGGGTGATTGCTACAAAAATTATTTCAACGCCTTTTCTATTTTTTCCATGAGTTCGGAAAACCCCTCTTCCGTATATCCTTTACTGGTATAGATCACTTTTCCATCTTTACCGATCAGATAACAACGAGGGATCAGGCTATTGGCAAACTTACTGTATATAGCCCGGTCTTTATCCGGATACAACGGAAAAGTGAATCCCTTCTTTTCATTATATACTGCAAGTTCCGCATCAGAATGTTCACGACCAATCACTAACAAGGAAAAATCTTTATTTCCCTGAAAAGCAGGCCACAACCGGGCCTCTACATCCGCCAGCTCTTTCTGACAGGGAGGACACCAGGTTGCAAAAAAAATTGATCAGAACTACTTTTCCCTGCAAAGCCGAAGAACTGAAAATTTTTCCGTCATCCGAAACAATATGGAACGCCGGCATCTGTTCTCCAGGATGAATAATATCACTATCATCCTGTGCATAGCCTGTAAAGGCTAACAGACTAAACAGGCAACTAATTAAAAATACATTTTTCATATATCTTATTTATCTATTTAAAGCAACCTCATAACCGGCTCTTAAAGCCCTTACATTCATCTCCAAAACCTCTTCCCCTTTGCGACCGAAAATACGCCGTACTCCATCTTCCATTTTATCATATTCAATTCCAATAAACGGACAGGCAGCTCCTAACATAACCATATTGGAAGCCCGTACAGTCGCAACGTTTTTGCAATAGCTTCTACATCCAGGATTACTTTATGAGGCAATTTATTTAATTCTTCCTGCACTTTCTCTATCTCCGGATAATTGGGAATATTGATGAAAGGTTGTGAATTAGTTACCAGCCATCCTTCCTTTTTCAAAAAAGGCAGATACCGTAAGCTTTCCATCGGTTCAAGCGAAATGATCAGATCCGCCTGGCCGCAGGGAATGAGATCTGAAGCAATCGGTTGATCCGATAATCTCAGGTTAGATTGTACATCTCCTCCACGTTGGCTCATTCCATGCACTTCTGCCTGTTTCATATAAAGTCCCTCCTTTAAGGCAGCTTCTCCAATAACAGCAGCAATAGACAGAATCCCCTGCCCTCCTACTCCTGATAATATAATATCTGTTTTCATATCATTTTTTGTAAGTAGTTAACAGATAGTAGTTGGTAGTTATTAGAAAAAATAAAATCTACCAACTACGATCTCCTAACTACTGTTTTTTACTCTCTTTTTTCTTTCTGGTCAAAGTCTGAATACACTCACGGGTTGGTATCAGCACCGACACACCGGGATATTCTATTTCTTCACGAATGACAGCTTTCATCTCTTCAAAATGTTTTTTCAACGGAATCATCACCCTGACGTGTGCAGGATCAACACCCAGCCCTATACAGATGGCCTCAAGACGACCTGTACCTGCAGAATCCTGTCCGCCGGTCATGGCGGTGGTTTCATTATCAGAGATCACAATCGTGACATTACTTTTTTCATTCACGCAATCCAATAAGCCAGTCATACCTGAATGGGTAAAAGTGGAATCCCCGATCACACCAATAGCAGGGAAGACACCTGCATCTGCCGCACCTTTTGCCATCGTAATAGCGGCTCCCATATCAATACAGGTATCAATAGCACGGAAAGGAGGTAAAGCTCCTAAGGTATAACAACCAATATCTCCAAAAACTTTAGCACCTTCATACTCCCGGATCACTTCATTCAATGCCTCAAACAGATCCCGGTGACCACAACCCTGGCAAAGAGCCGGAGGACGTTGTTCCACCACTTCCGGCATCGCATAATAATTACGGATCTCTTTTCCCAAGGCTTTCCCAACCATATCCGGATTCAATTCTCCAGCTCTGGGCAACGTACCATCCAGCCGGCCATGCACGACTACTCCTTTACCCAAAAAGCCTTTTAATTGTTCTTCTACTACAGGAAAACCCTCTTCCAGGACCAAAATCTCATCACATTCTTCAACTAATTGTTCCACCTGTTTACGGGGAAGCGGATACTGACAAATCTTTAGTACCGGATTCACAAAGCCATCCGGATAATTTTCTTTCAGATAATTAAAAGCTATTCCAGTCGTAAGAATTCCTAATTTCTTATCAGGTGCATCCAAATAACAGTTATAGGAAGAGTTTTCCGAAGCTTCCACAAAAGAACTTTGTTTTTCCAAAAGCGCCTGATAACGTTTCCTGGCCAATGCTGGAAGCAAAATAAACCGTTGACGGCCATCTGCAGGACAATTCAGTGGGTTTTCCGGCTTCTCCGGTCTCCTGATTACTCCGGCACGGGAATGTGCCATCCGGGTAGTGATCCTTAATAATATAGGATAACCCAATCGTTCAGACAATTCAAATCCCTCATATACCATATCATATGCTTCCTGTTGGCTGGATGGCTCGAATACAGGGATCATGGCAAAATTACCATACACCCGGTTATCCTGTTCATTCTGGGAAGAATGCATAGAAGGATCATCTGCCGTAACAAGGATCAGGCCACCATTTACACCACTCATCGCGGCATTCATAAAGCAATCAGCAGCCACATTTAGGCCCACATGCTTCATACAGCAAAGTGCTCTTTTTCCGGCATAGCTCATGCCTAAGGCTGTTTCCAAAGCTGTTTTTTCATTGGTACTCCAGCGACTATGGATCCCTTTCTCCCTGGCAAGGGGGGAATGTTGAATAAATTCAGTAATTTCCGTAGAAGGCGTCCCCGGATAAGCATACACGCCGGATATTCCGGCATCTATCGCTGCCTGCGCAATTGCTTCGTCTCCTAAAAAGAGGTGTTTTTCCATGGTATAAATATCTTATAATGACTTTTGTCTATCATGGACAAAGATACTCAAATGAATGAAAAACAGATAATAGAAAAATGATAATTTTACCGGATACGGCGGCGGTTCAATTCTGCACGGTAACGATCCGCATTCCGGTTATGCTCTGCCAGGGTTGAAGCAAAGTTGTGACGGCCGGAAAAATCCTCCTTGGCACACATATACAAATAGTTATGACGGGTATAATTCAAGACGCCCTCCAAACCTCTTACCGAAGGCATCCGGAGAGGCCCCGGCGGTAAACCTGCATATTTATAAGTATTATAAGGAGAATCAGTTTCCAGATGGACAAACAGGATCCTCTGAAGAGAGAAATCGCCCATCGCAAATTTTACGGTTGGATCCGCCTGCAAAGGAATTCCCCTGTGCAAACGATTAATGTAAAGACCGGCTACAACAGGATACTCTTCCGCTGCTGCTGTTTCCTCTTCCACAATCGAAGCTAAAACAGCCACTTCTACAGGAGTCAGACCGATCTCTTTTGCTTTTGCTTTCCGGGCATCAGTCCAGAAGCTATCAAATTCCCGTTTCATTCGCCGGATCAGGTTTTCCGGAGAAACATTCCAGTAAAATTCATATGTATTGGGTATAAACAGCGCAGAAATTGTTTCCGGGGTAAAACCTAACGAAGCGGTATAAGCAGAATCATTAATCAATTCAAGAATATCCTCTTTACTTAACATAAGTTGTTCATCAAACCGGGCAGCCAGATCTTCTTTAAACCGTATATTATTAAAAGTAACCCGCACGGCAGCCTGTTGTCCCCGGCGCAAATGATTCACCAACGTCAAATGATCCATGCCCGGTTCTACCGCATAACGGCCGGTTTTCATATTTTCCGGATATTTCAATTGCCCGGCAAGAAATCTAAAATCACGGATTCGTTCACAACCGGCTGAATCTATCAACTGACGGCAGAGATCATCAAAGTCTTTTTGCTGGTCAACATAGACATACACCGTATGAGAAATATGGAAGTCAGAAGCATATAACAAACGATAGGCCCAGAATCCAGCTCCTCCTGCGATCAGCAATAAAACACCCAATAGAATCAGGCTGATTGACTTTTTCGAAAATTTCTTCACACGCATCTTAGTTAATAAACAATTGAAAATCAGAATTGGCCACAAAAGTACGATCTTTTTCTCTAAAAATATCTTGAAAAAGCTTTGTATATTCAGAAATATCAACATATCTTTGCATCGCATTTCAGGAAAGAAATGCTTAAAAATCCAACGGAAGTGTGGGTGAGTGGCTGAAACCACCAGTTTGCTAAACTGACGTACGGGTAACTGTACCGGGGGTTCGAATCCCCCCGCTTCCGCAAGGAAACTTCCTAATAAAAAGGCTTTACAAAAATTGTAAAGCCTTTTTTGATTCACAATCTTACTTTTTCTCTCTTTTTATTTTTATAAGCCACAAGTTAGCAAGGTATGAAATCTTGGTAATCAGGATAATCAGTATGAAAAGCATTTAACGCATGGATCTCAACACTTCCTCCCGATTATTTGCCTTGATCATTTGCCGGATCATTTGGGAAAGGCGTACCGAATTAATATCAAGAATACTCACACGAATAAATAATGCCCTTACGCCCTCTTTTGCATATATCCGGTCAAAACGATAAAACCAGGTAGGAAATAATAGGTCAGGCTTATAATTCCGGTCAACTAAAAGCCGGATAAAAGACTGCCCTCTGTAAAAAAATTCATCTACCTGACGGATAGCATCCCATTCTATCTCTTCCCTTATATTGGAGGTTTCCGTAATGCCCTGGCTGGTAAGGATGATTTGAGGTTTCCGGTCAAACCATGTACCTATACCTAAAATCAGGATCAATCCGGATACTATAATTAAACTCCACCCAACGACCCCTTTACCGGTATATTGTAACAGTAAATAGCCGGCCAATAAGATCAGCATACTACTTACCATAATAACGATAGCTTTCTTTTGCGATTTATAGATAACTACCCTTTTCATTTTTTATCATAGTTCTATGTTTCTGCTTGTCTTATTCAACATTACATATTCGGTATTGGTTCACAAATATTTTTAATTCCAGGGATATTAATCGTCTCTGTTCGTATGTTTTATCATTTCAACCATAAGGAAGCCGTTTTGTGCCTGGTCTTCATATTCCCGACAGATCCGGTAACCTAATTTTTCATACAAGCGTATATTATGAGTACTGGAGGCGGCTGTAAATAATTGGAATTTTTTTGCTTCAGGATTTAGCTGTTCCACTTCCAGAAGAAGCATTTTACCTAATCCTCTTCTTCGGTAATCAGTATGTACAATCAATTTTCCAATCCATACACAGTCTTCCAAAGTGCTGTATTTTACAGAGCCAATAATAATATCATTAGATACAGCTTTAAGGAATGTATAAGAGGAGAAATCAGACAGAATGGATGCATAGGTTTGTTGCAAAGGCTCAATATCATAGTTCCCATGCGATTCTGCTTCTGTTATAAATGCCTGCTTTTGAAGCTGTAATATTTTTTCCAGATCTTCTCTGCAGGCGATTTGTATGTGAATAGGAGGTATTTCCATTTTCCGGATAAAGTTATAAATTAATCATAATATAAGTTTGTTTTTATTCTTTCGGGAAATAACTGTTTACCATGGCAGCGGCTTCATTTAACCAGTTAATTCTTTTTTCCCGGGTACTATCAGCTATAATTCGAAACATGATCCTGTCGAAAGTCTTGATTCCGCAAAAATCAAAAATACAATCTTTCCAGATACGTTCCAGAGGATCACCGAAAATCCGGGTCTCCCGCTCCTCAGTTGTATTAGATGTATTAAACACCAACCCTGTTCTTGCTTTAAGCAAGCCGGTAGGAACTCCCCCCCCCACTGTCTCCGGCCGGGAATGTATAGGCTACATTTTCCCTCAACACCCGGTCTACCCAACCTTTTAATATAGCCGGAGGTTGCCCCCACCAGTTGGGGTGAATGATAATAATACCATCTGCCTCTTTTATTTCCTGTTGATGTAAAAGAACTAACTCATCATCAGAGCTGTCACTGATTAGTTCCTTTCCCGGAATGACAGGATTAAAATTCTCCTGACATAGATCGTGATATAAAACAATATGTCCGTTTTGTTTCAATGTTTCTTTTACCTTTTGTGCGATAGCACTGTTGAAACTTTTCTCATACGGATGCCCTACTATAACTGATATTTTCATATAAAATGTGTTACTTTTAAAGTTCTATTTCCCACAAAAGATTTAATTCTATAGGATGTATTACATGACAAATATAATTATATAATCCGATGAACTTCTAAGACATCTGTTGAACTATTTGAAATAGCTGGATAGCTATTATTCTCCTGAATAAAAAGATTCAATAGAAAAGACCGGATTTTTGAGCAGCTTTCAGAAAAAATCAGAAAGGAAAAAGTACATTTTATTACGAAAAATGTAAATCGCGAACATACCTATCCTCTTAAAACATAAATCCCCAAAACAATATTTTGCATTTCACCCCCTAAAAAGGATTTCGAAAAAGTCATTAAAAAGAGAAAAAGTTCACTAAAGGCTTTGATTATTAAAAAAATACAAACCACAAAACAGAATTACAGCATTTTAAATTTTCTAACACTTGATAATATTCTTTTTATCTTCCGGAATAAGTGGAAATGTAACAAAAGTCATTGAAAAACAGAATTTTTAAAGTTAACATTTATCGTATTACACTTACATTTTTATTATATTTGCATTAACTAAAACAATAAAATTATAATTAGTCTCCATTTCCTATAAAGAGTTATGAAAATGGAAGATTTTGATATTATGTACAAACAATTTGTGTTGTTGATTTATATATGATATATAATAAGGATTTATCATATGCCATCCTTTAGAGAGGATACACAAAAAAGACTAAACTAACCAGTATATGAAAGTTATTACTAAATCTATCACAAGTTATTATTATTATTATGAATTGCATGACAGTGGACAGCCCGTTATTGAAATATTAAAAGTAACGGATGATACCTATAGGTCAGGCGTCATAGGAATAAATGAGATAATCTTCGTGCTACAGGGAAAATGTGAGCTAACCTGTGATATCTATCCTCCTACTACCATCAGAGAGAAAGAGTCTATTTTTGTTCCGACAGGTTCTCATTTTCACGCGACCTCACAGAAAGACAGTGAGATCATTATCTTTCGTTTGGATCCATTACAGAAGCTACATGGATTTTATTCCGTAGAAGATCTGTATACAGAAGCCCAACACCATGATTTTCCGGAAGATGCCGGCAAATTAGAGATCAACGAGATTATGAATACCTATTTGGCTACATTAGCGGATTACATAAAAAACGGAGTGAATCATTATGTATTATATGAGATTAAAATTAAAGAATTACTCCTGATCCTGAATGCTTATTATAAAAAGCAACATTTATGTTATTTTTTCCGACCTGTTCTAAATAACGATTTCATCTTTGCTTCTTTCGTTTTGAAAAACTGGGAAAACGCCAAAAATGCAAAAGAATTGGCTGAATTAGCAGCTTATTCGGAAGCAGCCTTTAACAAGAAATTCAAAAAAGTTTTTGGTACAACTCCTTACAAATGGATTAATGAGAAAAGAGCTACCCAGATCCTTTATACCATTACCAATACTGATAAACCGCTTAAACAGATAGCGGATGAATATAACTTCGGATCACAACAGCAGTTTAATGACTACTGTCTCCGGAACTTTAAACAAACACCGGGAAACATCCGTACACAATAAGAGTTATATAATCTATGAATAGATAACAAATAAGGTCCTATAAAAATATAGGACCTTATTTGTTATCTGTCATTCTGAAAAAAACTCTTCCTTTCAAAAAGAAAAAGGGGAATACCTTTTTCAAAGTATTCCCCATAAAGTATGTGTATTCAAAACTTAATTTCCCACCTGAAATTGTTTATAAAAACTTTCGCCTTCCGATGCTGCCCTTGTCATCCACGCAATAAAGTTATTCATAAACTTTTGGTTCGCTTCGGAATCAAAATTCGTGCTATTGGGGAAGTTGGAATTTGGTCTACAACCAAAAATACCCGGGTCAGTTAAAATAATAAGACGGTTCGTCGGGTCTATACCAAAAACGCAGTATTTTTTATTTCCTTTGTTTACCATAATAAGTGGAATGAAGGTGTTGGGCCATTTCTCAAGTCCCCTGCTGGTAGCATTCTTACTTTGAAGTTGAATTTCTTCAGGATTAATATGCCCATTGTTCTGTGCAAATGGTCCATCTTTCAGCATATAAGCAACTAATTTATTGACCTCCGGATCCAGATCAGAATTAAAATATCTCTTTACAGTTGCTGCAACCCCCAGATTTCCCGAATTAGTGTCATAACCACTTACTCCACTATTGCCAGCCTGGAAATATCTTAGAGCATATCGGACACGAACATCATAATCTGAAAAGAAAAGGAATCTTTTTTCGTCTGCCTGCCACCAGGGAGTAACTGTATTCTTATACACAGTAGTAGATGGATATCCTGTGATCTGGAATATATTAGTTACTTCCAACGGTATTTTTTTAGACTTCATGAAAATGTATTCTTCATCCATTTCAACCACTCCACCAGGTCCGAAAAGATTTGTATTCCGCATGTTAGTAGCCAGATTATATACAAAGTTATATGTTACTGCTTTATTTAGATTAAAGACAGACCCAGCTCTGGTATCTCTCCGGGTCTGTATAATTAAACTACCGGCAGAAAGTGTTTTTTGATTTACCGTAAAAGTATTTTTAACTGATTCATTACCTACCAGGGTAAGTGTTACTGTTGCAGTAGGAGTAATTCCACCAGGTTCGTCTAATCCCGCCAATGTAAGTATAAAAGCATCTCCATCGACTCCCGACCACTCAACCGGACCTGTTTCATCCTCATCGTTATCATTATCATTATTTTCATCTTCTCCATCTCCGGCATCTAAGTCGATAGCATCTTCAAAATAAGCAGTTCCCCGGTTAATAGTCACCGAAGCTTTCCAAGGCCCACTTGAACTCACAGTAATATTAGGAGTAGAACCTCCGCCTCCTGAGATTGGATCGAAGGCACTTGGATTGATTATAATATAACTATCTCCATACTGCTGCAAAACAATCGTTTCACTCACAGATGGCATATCTTCCAGATAGACAAGAACAAAACTATAACGACTATCCGATCCCGGATTAGACTCAATCGTATGTACATTAAAACGATCACCGGAGACTCCACTGATTTCTTTTACAGAACCGCCTGATTGGAATGAGAAATAATCTCCATTATAGACCTTAGCTTTCCATTTTCCGGAGCTATTTACTGTAATATTACCGGAACTTTGTGGAGCAGTACGGGAAAAATATTGATGATCGGCCGGAGTAAGCGTCAAATAACTACCTAAAGACAGTTCCTGTGTAATATATATAGTTGAAGTCATCCCCCCAAAGGAAATAGTAACATACGAAGGATTATGTTCTTCAATCGTACCAGGACCGGCAGTAACCAACAGTTCATATCTTTTTAAAATATTGGCATCTTCTCCACTCGATCTCAGCATTATATCAGAAACTCCACCATTCATATAAATCTGGCTAATATGTGCACTCCCCGTCCCTAAGGTATAAATATAATAGGTACGCTGATCGCCATGTGCATATAACTTAATATGTTGGGTAGGTACAGCCAATACATTGCCATCTTTGATCTGTACATTGCCACCTTCCCCTGTGAACCATCCGTTAATATCCACATCTAATAATTCAGCACCGCTTGTATAAGCCGCCCTTTCCGTTGACTGGCCCGTACCCTTTACCTCCTGTATAATCGTACGGTAAATATGGTTACGTTTTAAATTCTGGGTATTGTCGATATCGGCCTTCACATTTACACGGAAGAACTCAGTCGTTCCCTGGCTATTTTTCAATCCCACAATCAGGCAAGTGGTCACTGCATCATTCTGAACAGTAGCAGCTACTAAATTTTCAAAGGCATATAAAGAGCCAACAATCTGCCGGTTTTCAGCATTCACTCCATAATAACGCTCCGTATAAGAAGGAGTAAAATCAAATGTATAATCATTCCAGACAGGTGATGTGGTAGCTGCATTCCAGATAGAAGCAGAGACCAGTTCATAACCAGCCACATTACAAAACAGGTCGAAACGGCTTACCATACGCACCAGCTCTGCCGTTACATGTTCGTCGGCTGCCCTTTTCACAGCCGAGCCACTCATCGGCAGGTTGGTACTTGCCATCCGGTTTGAATCATCCCCCTCCTCCGTGTTAAACTGGTTTACTCCCGAAACCTCAAGCAATAAAGTATTTACTTCACTTTCCGTCCGTCCGTCACAAAGTGTATTCAAACTTTCAACACCAGCAATATCATCTTTTGCATAGGCATCAATATTAGCACAAAAAAGGATATTATAATCTGTCGTTTTATTCAATCTGGATCCCGAAGAGAAAGTGATACTGATATCCCCGGTTGCAGCCAGCGAACTACCCAACGAGCCACTGTTAGCCAACGCGTCTATTGCTTCCACAAAACGTCCGGTGCCATCACTGGTACGCTCAAAGAACAGGATATAGAAAGAGTTAATCCGGTTTTCCTCTTCTTCTGCAACTACCCCTGAGCGAGTAATTACAGAAGCCGGTTCATTCACCTTATAAGATAAAGTAAAACCATTTTCATTGAAGCCTCCTCTTGCTGGCTCATCATCCGAGCAGCTTATGCCCAGGAAAGTAAAAAGGATGACGAGTGTCAGTAATTTTTTCTTCATATTATATCTTTATTTATTATTACTTCTTTTTTATACTACCGAACTCTTCCATAAATCCATCCTGTGTAAGCGCCAGTTTGATCCAGGCCATCAGGTTGTTGAAGAAGGTCACATTATCTGTTTGATCAGATGTATAATTTCCTGCATTGGGCGACGGACGGTCTTCGCGGGCTCCCATAATTCCCGGATCACCCAGAAAGATAAAGCGATAATAAAGATCTATCCCCAGTATACAATACTTTTTGTTACCCTTTTGCACCATAATAATAGGGATAAAAGTGGCTGGAATCTGTGCATGGGAAAGATCTATCCCTACATTTACGTTATTCGTAGATGAATATAGCTTAACTCCGGTAGGATCCACCTTCCCGAACGGTCCGTCCAGCAAATAACTCAAGACAGGATGATCCAGACCCGGAGTCTTTGAACCACCATCCCGCTCCTCATAAAAGATTCTCTCCTGCGAAGCAGCTATACTCAGATCCACCAGGAAAGAATTATCACTTGTCGAATTATTATATTGATTAGACTTAAAATATCCTCCGGTATAGAAAGCACTAAAAATATATCCGGCTCCCAGAGTACCCCTGTGACTATTCGCGGAAAATAGCATCATCCGTTTAGGATCATTCTCTAACCAAGGTAGAATATAATCTCTACTATCAGCAGTACCAGCGTGCGCTGGCATCTGAAAAAGACTTGTTTGCTGAAAGGCCGGTATTTAAGAATAGATCCATCCCTATAAGATCCTCTGTTTATAAAAGCAAAAGGTTCAATAGTACGATTACCAATAACAGTAGTTTTACGCAGGTCAGTTGCCATTTGATACACATAGTCGTAAACATATTCTCTGTCCATATGATACAACGCACCGGGAACATTGTCAAGCATTACGTGTACAACCGGAGTAGTCTCAGTAATAGGCTGCTGGTGGATCGTTACTGTTTGTTCAACAGAGGGATTACTTTCCAGGGTAAAACGGAATCTCACATACCCGGGTTTAAGCAGATCGTCAACCAGACTATTAAAAGTAATCACAAATGAGTTGCCGCTTTGTCCTGTCAAAGACTCTTTCAGATTAGGAGCAACCGGTTTCGGATAGTCTTCAAAAAAAGCGGCTGCATTCTCATAAGCAATAACTTCTCCTTTCCAGGCACCACTGGAATAAATAGTAATGGGGGCGGTAGACCCACCACTGGCAGGCATATCTTCGAATGTATTGGGTGTGATAAATAAGTAGTGCTCACCTAGATTCTCCCCTTTCTGTTCCATTACGATTACGCGGCTGATCTCCGGTTTGTCTGCCAGATAAATCTTCACAAAACAATAGCGTACACCTCCTGCAAAGTTATCCTGTGCAGTATAAATGGTAAAATGGCCTCCCGATGCTCCCTCGATACGGGATTGCACACTACCGGGAATGAAAGAAAAATAATTTCCATAAGCTATCTCTGCCACCCAGTTATCTGAACTGGTTACTTTAACCACCCGGGAAACATCTCCTGCAAATCCCTGCAATTGAATCATGGCATACGAATCCAGATTTACATAATCCGCATTTCCTCCCTCTTGCTCAACAACAATAGAAGCAGACAGGGTAGAAAAGCTCAGTTCAATATGGTAGATATCATTGTCCGTAGTACCGGAAGCCGCCTCAAAAGTTAATATACTGGTTTTAAAATTAGCATTTTCAGAATATCCGGGAGCCAGTTTCAATGTAGCCTGGATGTGACCAGGCAGATTTTTACTTTTAATAGAAGGAACTCCCTGGCCTATAGTATATACATAATATTCACGGGTATCCCCCTGAGCGAACAACTTTGCTTTAGATGTGGGAATAGCCAGTACATTTTCACCTTCTATCTGGATGATACCACTATCATCCAGTATCCAACTATGTACGTCAATTTCTAACAACATGTCACTGTTTTCATAGGCCTCTCGTTCAGTTTCATCACCTTCACCCCTCACACTCTTTACAATGGTCGTATACACATTGTTACGTTTCAATTGATGACCATTGATTCGGGAAACATTCACATTCGTACGAAAATATTTGGTCTTTCCGGAAGTCAGATTTTTCAAACCCACAATCAGACAAGTAGTGACATTATCTTTTTGCTCCGGGCTGCTTACATAATTCTCAAAAGCATACAAAGAACCGACAATTTCTTTGTTATCATTTACTCCCACCCCATAATACCGTTCTGTACGGGGTTGAGTAAAATCAGTAAAACTACCTTCCCATATAAAAGAGGCAGTATAAGCATTCCAGATAGAAGCTGAAACCAATTCATAACCGGCAGCTTCATTATATACATCGAAACGACTGACAGCACGGATCAATTCCACCTCTACTGCAGCCTCATTTGCCTTTTTTTACCACACTGGCTCCCATGGGTAACTTATCCATAGCCATCCGGTTCCTATCATCACCTTGTTCATCCTCCGGAGTTTTGCCGGATTCCACACCCGAAACTCTCATCAAAATAGAAAGAACATCTTTCTCCATCTCCCCATTACAAAGAGATATAATGTCCTGCACACTATTCAGGTCTGAATAATAACCAATATTTGCACAAAGTAAAAGTTTATAATCTTTGGAATTATCCAAAGCAGAACCTTCAGGAAAAGTAATATCCAGATCCGCACTGGTTCCCAGGGAAGTATCATAAGAGGCCATAGCATCTATAGCATCTACAAACCGGCCCGTACCACCCGTACTATTCTCAAAAAAACAGAATGTATAAAGAATTTATTTTATCTTCCCCCTCTTCCACATTGATGGAAGACCGGGTTAAAACGGATGTAGGATCACTAATACGATAGGAAAGTTTAAATCCGCTCCCGGTTTGTAAAGGATCTCTTTTTCCATCTTCATCCGTACAACCCATACAGATGAAAATCAGGAAAGCCAGTAAGGCAAATAGGTTCTTTTTCATTGTTTATCTTATTAGTTTTTATTCCTGAATAATCTTGTTTTTAAGTTCCTGACGTTTAATTGTTAAGGGAAGTGTGTAAAAGACTATCAACTTTTTTCTCTACCATACAAAAATATGATACTTATAAATGGAAGCTGTACATAATTATTGTCCATTTATAAATAATCACCTTTATATTTTTCTCTTTTATATAAAAACCAATCAAATTTTACAACCAGCTATTGGTATCCTCAAAGACCCTCCAGTCATTGACCTGGATCGTGACACGGTCCCGGTAAATATCCAGATGGATCACATCACCCGGACGCGATTGAATATCCG
>JAJQEE010000201.1:0-5407 GCA_021201865.1 Tannerellaceae bacterium
GATCAGTACACCTTCGACAGGGTGATCTGGGTTTCCGGAATTTTGAAAAATCCTCTGGTAGCCTGATAACGGGCACGATATCCACCTCCAAACGGTTTCATGGTCGTTTCAAATCCCTGATTATAGATTTTATTCCCTTCCTGTTTTTCAAGACATTCTTCCGCAATATGCCAGCGACGAATATCCGCCCAACGACGGGATTCAAAACAGAGCTCCCAGCGACGTTCTTTCTGAAGGGCTTCCAGGCTATAGGAGCTCAGGGGAGTCAGTCCAACCCGTTCCCGGACCTTGTTAATTCCATATACATCCTTTTTTAATTCCGAATGCATCAACAACACGTCGGCAAAACGGATAACCATTAAATCGACTGAATTTCCTGTGGCAATATCATTCGGACCTCCATACATGGGGGTACCAAACATTTTCCATAAAGTTCCCTCTTCATCATATGCCTGAATATTGATCACCTTTTTTGCCCAAAGTCCTGTTTCTTCCATCTGGGTACCTTCTCCGTATACATAATTTTCTAATTCGGCATGCACATCCATGATAGATGCCTCCCGGCGAAGATCATCTGGTTCCGCAGCTTTCCATTCATTCCATAATCCGGGAGTGACCGGTCCTGCTCCCCATCCCTGGCTCAAAGGGAAAGTGGTCTCTCCTCCGGTCCGGTGACTGAAATATAATGCATATGCATTCGAGAACCCAGTCTCGTTCCAGGTAGCCATGGTTGTATGAGAAATAGAGAACATTTTTTCCGTATTCTCAGCCGTTCCATCCCCAGCCCATCTCACTTCCGGATCATTTTCCTGGAGATATTTATAATAAGGTGCTGTGTAAGGATTGGTATAGGCCCATAAAGAACGGAAGTTAGGCAGAAGCTTCCGGTCACTTTGAAAAACACAGTCTTCCAGCCACGCAATGACCTGATCCTTAGTGACAGATCCGACTACATTTCCTTCCCCATCGCCTAAGGGCAATGTTTCCGTCTGATAGAATCCGGTATAAAACAGAAAAACCCGGGCCATCAATGCTTCCGCATCCCATTTAGTGATCCGGTTTGTTTCAAGCGTAAAGTTACCATCCAATATTTCTATCGCCTTTCTCAGATCATAGGTGATCTGTCCATAAAGATCCTCCACATCTGCCTGTGGCAGATTTTCTGCTTCCGTATTCAGAACCAACGGAACATTTTCAAAGGCCTCAGCCAGTTCATGATAGAAAAAACCTCTCAGAAAATGGATTTCCCGCAGCATATGTTCTTTTTGATTTACTGCATATCCATCCAGTTGGTCAATCACTTCCAGCGCGTAATTGGCCCGGTTGATCCCTTTGTAACGGGCTGCCCAGAAAGCGCCCATCCGGTCAACCGAACTATTCATGAACTTATCAAATCCCTGTTGGTCTTTTCCTCCGGCTCCTCCTCCTCCAAAACGGTCATCAGAGGCCAGTTCCGCCAGATAATAATAGGTAGTGTAAGAATTTGTCCCTGCCAGATTGAGAGTTGCATATATTCCTGTGACAATCTGTTGCATATCTTCTATGCTCTGGGGGAAATTAGAATCATCCTTTTTCGTATAGTTTTCTGTATCCAGAAAATTTTCACAACTGGCCAGGAAAAACAGAATTCCTGTAAAATATATTAGCTTTTTCATAAATTACTTCATTTAAAATTTAAGATTCACACCGATCAGATAGGTTCTCGGGCTGGGATAGAATCCCAGGTCTATTCCGGATGCCCAGTTCCCATCTCCGTTTGTCCGGTCACCTCCGTATCCTACTTCCGGATCCATACCGGAGTAGCCCGTAATCGTAAATAAATTCTGAGCGGTAACATACAGTCGTGCCTGACCTAAAGGCATTTTGGGAAACAGTTTTTTGAAATCATATCCCAGGGTTACGTTTTGCAGTTTCACATAATCAGCATTCTCGATCCAGATATCTGATATATACTGGTAATTAATCTCTGTGCCATATGTCAGCCGGGGCCATTTATCAGAAGTTCCCTCACCCATCCAGCGATCAAACACCTCCCGGGTATAATTGTCATAGCGGGTATCGGCAAAGTTCCGGTAGGCTTTTGCTATCTGATGGCCAAACGCACCGGTCGCTGTCAGGGAAAGATCAAAACCTTTATATCCGAAATTCATACTGAACCCCATTACAAAATCGGGATGTGGGTTACCGATCATCGTTTTATCATTCTCATCAATCACCCCGTCCTGGTTCAAATCCGCAAAAATCACATCTCCGGGTCTGGCTCCTTCAAATACACCTTTCCCCGCTGCGATATATTCCTCGATCTGGGCCTGGTTCTGGAAAATACCTTCCGTCTTATATCCGTAAAAATAGCCGATCGGATATCCTACTTCCGCACGATACATTTCCTGCGTGTTCTGGCTTAATACGTGCGAAGCACCATGGATCACTCCTTCTTCATTGGCAATCCGGGTTACTTTATTCTTATTATAGGTTAGATTTACATTCATCCCATAGGTAAAGTCTTTTCCTATTTTATCGTGCCAGTTGACAGCAAATTCAAATCCCCTGTTCTGAACATCTCCTCCATTGATGTAGGGAGCAGCCGTACCATAGGAAGTCAGCGCAGGCGCTAACACTAACCAATCCTTAGTGGTTTTTTATACCAGTCAAAAACAACTCCCAAACGGCCGGATAAAAAACGGGTATCCAAACCTATATCAATCTGTTCCGAAGTTTCCCATGTCAGGTCCCTGTTTGGAAGAATATCCCGGTAGGCTCCCACAGAAGCGGAATTACTATCCCCGAAATAGTACCGGTTATTATCATCAAATGCGATCGTACCTATATACTGAAAGTTCGCAATGGATGCGTTCCCATTTTGTCCCCAACTGGCACGGATCTTCAGAAAATCCATCCAGTTCGTTACCGGTTCCATAAATGATTCATTGGTCATAACCCAACCCGCTGAAACCGAAGGGAAATATCCCCAGCGTTTTCCCCGTGCAAAATTAGCGGAACCATCCGCGCGCAGAATAACAGAAGCCATATAAGTCTCTTTATAATTATAATTCACACGGCCGAAGAAAGAGGCCAGTGCACCACTATTCCAGGGAGAACCTCCGATTGAGATCTCCGATAATTCATTGGGATTGGTATTATCCAGCCATGCATAATCAAACATATTCGGGAAAATAGATCGTCCGCCGGAAGCACTTATATTATCTCCCATTCCCCATTTTTCAATTGATTGTCCGATCAATACATCAAAAGCATGTTGAGCATCCCACTTAAAATTATATCCGAGCGTGTTTTCCCATGTTACATTATATCCTACCTGCGCATTTTGATTTACCTTGTCATAGGCACTTGTACTGGTAGTTGACAGATTGTAGGCAGCATTATAACTCCGGTAGGTGGAACTACTCATTTTATACCCGAACACACTCCTGAACTTCAGGTCTTGGATGGGTTGAATTTCCAGATATGCATTGGCCTGTAATGTATGTCGTTTGGAGATATTCTGTCCCCGGTTATAAACCATAGCAGCAACCGGATTGCTGGTGGCTCCGTCCAGTAACCACCCTTCCGCATATTTATCATCCTGGTCATAATAGTCCCCTTCCGCATTATACAGGGATAACAACGGATTTCCTGCTAACATGTAGCGAATATCATTACTGTAGATATTACCTACACCAATACCTGTTTTTTTCGGTATAGGAATAAGTCAGGTTTTGTCCTATTTTCAGGATATCCCGGTCCCCGGATTTAATTACATTGTATTCCGTATTTATGCGTCCCGTGTACCGCTCAAACTCCGGTTCCACAGGTTTTCCCAGAATTCCTTCCTGGCTGGCGTAAGAGAAACCTACCGAATATTTGGAATATTCCTGTCCACCAACCAGATTAATGGCATGGTTTTGTGTCAAGGCATTCTTATTCCGGATCTCTTCCATCCAGTTGGTACCGGTCCAGCTTCCATCCAGAATACGTTGATATAAATAGTCCGGGATCTGGGAAGACCAGTCAATCTTATCATATCCCATATTATATGCGATCTCATCCATCACCGCAATATATTCCTGTGCATTCAATGTAGAAGGCATGCGATAGATATTCTGCCAGCCAACATATCCATCATACGACAACTGGGGTTTTCCGGATTTTCCCTGGCGAGTAGTCACTAAAATGACACCATTCGCAGCCCTGGCACCATAAATTGCTGCTGAAGCAGCATCCTTCAATACATCTATAGACTCAATGTCCGACGGATTCAATACATTGATATCTCCACCCGCTATTCCATCGATTACATAGAGAGGAGCCGAATCACCGATCGTTCCCAGTCCACGTACTGTTACTTTAAAATCTTCACCCGGCTGTCCGGAACCCTGGGTAATATTTACCCCCGGCGTCTGACTTTGTAAAGCACTTAACGGACTGGTTGTGCTGAGTTTCTGGATATCATCTCCTTTTACCTGTACAGTAGCTCCTGTTACCAGTTTTTTTCTGTACACCATATCCTACAACAACCACTTCATCCAATGCCTGGCTATCTTCCGCTAATGTGATGGCGTATCGTTCTTTCCCGGCAACCACGGCGACCTGCTGAGTTATAAATCCAATATAAGTAATCTCCATCTCTGCACCTACAGGTATGAGTAGCTCAAAGTTTCCATCTAAATCTGTAATTGTACCATTTGTTGTTCCTTTTTGAACCACATTCGCCCCTATGACCGGAAAACCCATAGGATCTACTACAGAACCCATCACTTTATGGGTTTGTTGATTCACGGAAGAGGTGGAAGGAGTTTTAATCCCATCCCGTTCTTTATACAATACAATATGTCTGTCATTGATCTGGTATTTTACATTTTGATCTGTAAAAAGTTGTCCCAAAATTTCAGACACTTCCTGATCGGTTGCTTTCAGGGTAATTTTTTTGCTGTATTGATCTGGGTATGACTATAAGTAAAGTAGAATTCACTTTCTTTTTCGATGTGGTTCAGGACTTCTTCAATAGTAGCATTTTCGAATCGTAAAGTCAGCTTTGTAGACTGAGAGTAGCTGACCACAGCAAATGTTTGTAGAGTACCCACAATAAGTAGTAGCAAACATATTCTCATTTTATTCCAAAATTTTCTTTGCCATGGCAATGTTGCAGCATTGCATGGGATGTTTTTCATAATAAATTCCATACATTTGTAATGTTGTTAGTAAATAATAAAATCAAGTTAACTCTGTGTGTTATTTGCTAATCGGGCCGGTATATGTTGCAGCATATACCGGTTTTTTCACTTTCATGGATTTCTATTTCATAGGCTTTTATTTTTTCAGGATTAATACTCTGTTTTCATGGATCTCATACTCTATTCTGCGTGTGTCTTTCAACAGGTCCAGTATCTGGAATAATTGAATATTCGCC